>CALRWU020000242.1:0-5679 GCA_943371945.1 Azorhizobium sp. AG788 | reverse complement strand
GGCGTTGGCTTTCGGGTTCTGCCAGTAGCCTTGCATGATGGACGCGCCCCGGATCAGCAGTTCACCGCGCTCGCCGGCCGGGAGCGTCTTGCCGTTTTCGTCCACCACCCGGATATCGAGTACGGCGGAGCATCGGCCAGAGCTTTCTGGCTTGCGTAGATAGTCGGCCGCAGCGATGCCGACGCCGATGGCGTTGGTCTCTGTCATACCCCAGCCCGTGCCGGGCTTGGCGTGTTCAAACACCGTGTCGATGGCGCGAACCTGTTCCGGCGCGCGCGAAGCCCCGCCACCGCCGATCGACACCAGCGTTGGAAATTTACGGCCGGTGCGGCGCGAATACGCAACCACGTCGCCGGTGATCGCGGGCGTGGCGGTCATATGGGTAATGCCCTCGCGCTCGATGATATCGGCGCCTTTTTCGACATCCCACTTGTACATCATCACGATGCGCCGCTGGAACCGGAAGGACTGGACAGCGCAGGCGAGCAGGCCGGTGACGTGAAACAGGGGGATGGCCAGCAACATGGCGGTTTGCGGCGGATCGGCAACCGGGCGGTCGAGCAGGCCGACTTCCCATGCCGCGTGCAGATCCAGCTCCCACGACACCAATGCCGAGATCACGTTGCGATGCGTCGAGACGGCGCCCTTCGGATTTCCGGTCGAACCGGAGGTAAACAGCATGTGCGCGTCATCATCCGGATCGGCGTTGACGTCAGGCATCGTCATCTGCTCTGGGCCAGACATCGCATCTGCCCAGGCGCGTGCGCCCGCGGGCAGCGGCTTGGTGGTACGCGCCGCGATAATCGAGAAGCCGGTCGGTGGATTGGCCAGTGAGGCGAGGCGGTCGAGGCGTTCCTGGTCGGTGATCAGCACTTTCGGCTGCGACATCGAAAGCCCGTACGACATCTCGTCGGCGGTCCACAGCGCGTTCATCGCAATCGCCATCGCGCCCACTGAGGTGATCGCCATGTAGGCGACGATCCACTCTGGATAGTTGCGCATCGACAGGGCCACGCGATCGCCCCGGCCAACGCCGTGATCCTTCACCAGCGCGTGGGCGAGCGTACAGGCGCGCCGCCAGATGTCCTCATAGGTCAGGCGCTCGTCTTCGTAGACGATGAAGAGCTTGTCGCTGCGCGTGGTCTCGTAGATCTCGCGGAGGTTGCGCGGCGCGTTCTTGAAGACACGCAGATGGCGGTCGCGAACGTCGACCTCGACGATCTCGAATGGCTGTCCCGGCGCCGTAAGTTTGGCAAGCGCCTGCTCTCTAGAAACCACGATGACGTCCTTCCCGAACTTCCGGCGCGTGCTCTTCGACAGGTCGCCGCTTAACTTAGCGGCGCCTGTCTAGCATACCGGTTGTTCAGGGAAAGGTGGCGCCGTGTCAGAGGCTCGGATTGATGAGGAACTTCTCGCCGGTCGCCTTCCGGTTGTAGGCCTTGATCGCTTCCGGATCGAGCACGTCACGAAGTGAGAGCGTCTTGGTGTAGTGGCTGGCGAAGGTCGTCTTCAGCTCAGCCGCCACGCGGGCGCGCAGCTTGCCGGCCTCTTCCATGCCGACCTTCTGCAGGAACGGTGTCAGCAGGAAGCCGCCGACGCCCCAGGCCATTCCATAGGCCGCGCCAAGGATGGTCGGCTCGAGGCTGAGACGGCCGTAGATGTAGACCTGCTTGTGGGTCGACGAGCCGTAGCGGCTGTAGGCGCCGGGACGCGAGTTCAGGGAGATTTCCATCGCCGCCAGGATCTGGCCTGCGAGCTTGCCGCCGCCGATGGCGTCGAAAGCCAGCGTGGCGCCGGTCGCCGTGAGTGCGGCGATCAGGTCTTCCATGAAGGTCGGCTTGGATGAGTCGACGATGTGCTTGGCGCCGATGTCCTTGAGGATTTTCGTCTGCTCGTCCGAGCGCACGATGTTCACAAGTTGCACGCCATCCGCGAGGCAGATCTTGTTGAGCATCTGGCCGAGGTTTGATGCGGCAGCGGTGTGCACCAACGCGGTGTGACCTTCCATCTGCATCGTCTTGACCATCGCGAGCGCGGTCAGCGGGTTCACGAAGCAGGAGGCGCCATCGGCGGGTGTCGCGCCGGCCGGCAGCGGCAGGGCGGCCTTGGCTTTCACGGTGCGGTAGGTGGCGTACATTTCGCCGCCGAGGATAGCGACGGCCTTGCCCATCAACGCTTGGGCTTCCGGGTTGGAGCCAGCGGCGACAACAATGCCTGCGCCTTCATTGCCGACCGGCATGGACTCGTCGAGACGGGCGGCCATCGCGCGCAACGCGGCTTCCGGAACAGCGGCGGTGACAACCGGCATCTCTTTCGTGCCGGAGACTTTCAGCGTGTTGACGTCGCCGGGCCCGATCAGCAGGCCAAGGTCGGACGGGTTGATCGGGGTCGCTTCGATGCGCACGACGATCTCGTCCGGCGCCGGATCGGCTACGGGTAGTTTCACCAGCGAAAGCTCAAGCTCGCCGCTTTTCTTGATAAGCGAGCGGAGTTGAAGGTTTTCGAGCGCCATGGCGGAAATCTCCCTACGGACTGTTATTTGGAGGCATCCCTAGCACGGTTGCTGGGAAGGGCCAGACTGACTGCGGGTAAAGCGTCTCTTCAGACCAGCGCGCGGATCTTCTGACGCCGCCACACGAACGTGTAGTAGCCGCCTTGCATCAGGAACATTGCGACGAAGGCGGCCGGATAGGCCCACCACACGCCGTCTATGCCGATCTCGCGGCTGAGGAACCAGGCGACCGGAACCTCGACGGCCAGGATGACGAGAATGCCAATCGCCGTTGGCGCAAGAACCGTACCAGAGGAACGCATCATGTTCGAGAAAACGACAGCAAATCCGAACAGGATCATGCTCCAGAGTACGATGTGCAGCAGGTGCTGAGTCAGAACGACGACGGACGGGTCGGTGACGAACATCGACACGATCGGCCCCGACAGCAGGTAAACGACCAGCACGCCCGTGCCTGTGATCGCGATGTTGAGGAGGAGCGCCATCCGCGTGATTGGCCACAGCATGTGTTGCTGCCCCGCGCCGATCGCCTGCGCGCCCAGGATCGATGCCGAGATGCCGATCGACATGGCCGGGAACTGAACATAGGCGATGATCTGGTTGATCACGCCATAGGCCGCCGTCGCCTGTGAGCCATAGCCGTTCGCCATGCCGAGCAGCGCAATCTCAGCGGTCGCCATGATGACCATCTGGAAGCCTGTCGGCACGCCGAGGCGCAGCACTTTTCCCAACACTTTCGGGTCAAGCCGCAGATGGCGCAACAACGCGGGAGTCGGCGCCAACGGATTCTTGCGACGGATCAGATCCCAGCCAAGCCACGCCATAGCGACGAACAATGAGATAAGCGAAGCGGCGGCCGCACTGGCTACGCCCATCTTCGGCAGGCCGAACTGTCCAAGGATCAGCATAGGTGTCACCAGCAAGCCGACGCCCGTCGACAGCGCCAGCGTCCACAACGGGGTCACAGCATCGCCGACGCCGCGCAGGATCGACGTCGCGAGCAGGAAGACGAAAAACACCGGCATGGAGATCATCATCAGGCGGGCGTAGTCGGTCGCGTCCTTGATGATGTCGGGCGGCGTCTGCAGTGCGATCATTAGCGGTTCCGCAAAGACGCCGCCAAACACCGCGACTACCAGTCCAAAAACCAGCGCGACAGCCAGAGAGGCGCCTGCAATCTTGCGCACCATCTCAAGGTCGCCCTTGCCGAAGGCCTGCCCGATCAACACCGATGCGCCTGCGCCGAGGCCGATCACGAACGCCATCAGGAAGAACATGATCGGGAAAAACTGGATCGCCGCAGCCAGCGCCTGCACGCCGATCATGTGGCCGAGGAATACGCTGTTGATCGTGCCGGACAGGGATTGCAGCACATTCGCCAGCATCATCGGCGCAAGGAACGCAATGAACGTACGCCACAGCGGCTTTGCGCGCATGTCGGCGGCCGGCGAGGGCGCGTTGGCGGAATCAAGCATGTCGATCACAAACAGTTTGGGTCTGGCGGCTTCGATCAGGTCTTGCGGACGGAGAAAGCTGCAGCGGCGAGGTAGCGGGCGTGGTCGCGAACATCTGCCGGCCAGTCTTCCGTGAGATCACGAAAGCGGTCGGCGTCGTTGGCGTACAACGCCCGGGTAATGTCCTCGTAATTGCGCCAGTCCCCGGCAATGGCGGAGAGAAACCGATAGGCCGCTTCTTGCCGTGCGCGCAAGGTATCGGACGGTCCCTGCGCCTTGCGCGCCTCCTCCACCAGCTTCCGAAGCGCGACCGATGCCCCTCCTGGTTGGGCATTCAGCCAGTCCCAGTGGCGCGGCAGCAGGGTGACCTCACGGGGCACGACACCCAGTCTGGGGCGTCCCGGTCCGCGCGGCTCTGTGGGGATCGGGTCCGCCGGCGCGTCGATGGGGGAGGGGGAGGGGGCGGCGTAGCGCGCCTGCACGTCCTTTTCCGCTCCTGTCAGGTCCAGGTTCAGGGTCTTGCCGGAAACATGGTCGAAAACGAGGATGTTTTCATGTGTGCCCTTGCCGACCCGCTTGCGTACCGCAGCCGCAACCTCGGCGAGTGGTCCCTCGGCCAGGCGGCGGTTTCCTTCAAAGGCGATGGCTGCGGGATGGGCGGTCATGGGGTGGCTCCGGACAGGAGCGGGCTTATGGCTCGGCTGCCGCCTCCAGTCAATTATATCCGGATAAAATAGGTCGTGACCCTTTCGTCAGGATTGTCATGTAGGCTGTCACTTCAGGATCAGAGCCGGTTTCCAAAGCGGGTGGAATACGCTCTGATAATCTGGCGACAGGAGCTGGCCATGAAGATGAACATCACCGTGGAGTGCACCCCGGAAGAGGCGCGCGCCTTCCTCGGCCTGCCTGACATCACGCCCGTCAACGAAGCTCTGGTCGGCGCCGTGAAGCAGCGCATCGAGCAGAACATCGAGATGGTGAGCCCTGAATTCTACCTCAAGCAGTGGTATTCGATGGGCGGACAGGCGACCGACAGTTTCATGCAGCTGATGACGGCGGGCGCGCGCGCTGCTACCGGCGACGTGCCCGGCAAGAAATCCTGATCACTGTCCCGGGCCTGGGACACGCCTGTGTCTGATCTCGCAAAACAAAAGGCCGCCGAGGCGGCGCTCCTGCTTGTCCAGCCCGACATGGTGCTGGGACTGGGCACCGGCTCCACTGCGGCCATTTTCGTCCGCCTGCTCGCCGAGAAGGTGAAGGCCGGCCTCAAGATCGTCGGCACGCCGACGTCGGAAGCCACTGACAAGCTTGCCCGCTCGCTGGGCATCCGCCTTGTCTCTCCCGATGAACTGGAGCGCATCGACCTGACAATCGATGGCGCAGACGAATTCGATCCCGAGCTGAACCTCATCAAAGGGGGCGGAGCAGCGCTGCTCCGCGAAAAGATCATCGCCGAAGCCTCCGACCGCATGGTCGTGATCACCGACCCGTCGAAGCAGGTCGAAACGCTGGGGCGTTTCCCATTACCGGTGGAGATCAATAGCTTCGGGTCCGAACTCACCCGCCGACGCATCCACGAGCGGCTTGGCTGGATCGGGCTTGAAACCGCCACCTCCAGCTGGCGGATGGCGACGGGCGAGAGCCTGCTCCACACCGATGGCGGTCACCTGATCCTCGACCTGGCGTGTGGCGCGATCCCCGACCCAGCGGGGC
>CALRWU020000241.1:0-5681 GCA_943371945.1 Azorhizobium sp. AG788 | reverse complement strand
GTGAGAGCAGGGCCGCCCATCAGCAGTTTCGCCGTCCATGAAGAGGCGGGGTCGGCGCCCGCGCGTGCGTCGATCGTCTTGGCAAGATCGTTTAGCACTTCGCCCAGAAAGCTGACGGGTCCGAGTGGATCATGCTGCATCACGTCCTCCTCACGCACTTACAGTTGGACGAACCGGCGCGCCCGCTGCCGCCAGCGCCGCCTTGGCGTCCGCAATCGTCGCCTCGCCGAAGTGGAAGATAGATGCTGCCAGAACGGCATCCGCGCCGCCCTTCAAGACCGCATCCGCCATATGCTGCACATTGCCAGCGCCGCCGGAGGCGATGAGGGGCACGGACACCACGTCGCGAATCGCGCGCAGAAGGGGGATGTCGTAGCCGTCTTTCGTGCCGTCACGATCCATCGAGGTCAGCAGGATTTCGCCGGCGCCGAGGCTGACGATCTGCCTGGCAAACGCCACCGCATCCTTGCCCGAGCTGGTGCGGCCGCCATGGGTGTAGACAACCCATCTTGGAGGAGAATTGGCATCGCCCTCGCGGCGCACATCCATCGCCATCACGACGGCCTGACTACCCACCTTGCGGGCGCAGGCCTTGATGATGTCCGGATCCAGAACCGCGGCCGTGTTGATCGCAACCTTGTCGGCGCCTGCCTTCAGCATGGCCACCATGTCCTCCGGCGTACGCACGCCGCCGCCAACGGTCAGCGGCATGAAGCAGGCGTCGGCCGTGCGCTCCACCACGTCGATCATGGTCGCACGCTTTTCGTGGCTCGCCGTGATGTCGAGGAAGCAGAGCTCGTCCGCCCCCTGCGCGTCGTACGCGCGCGCCAGCGCCACCGGATCGCCCGCATCGCGCAGGTCGACGAAGTTGACGCCCTTCACGGTGCGCCCGTCCTTCACGTCCAGACAGGGAATGACACGGACTTTGAGCATGTCTCCCCAATCGCCCGACGCGAGCGCGAAGGCAAGCCTAGCTGTCGTCCGCGCCGATATCGCGCAACAGGTGTGGCGACAGCTTGGTGCGCAAGGCGCGCGCTGCCAACATCCTGGCCTTCTGACTATCTGTGGTCGAAGTCTCGCTGGCGCGACGCCAGCGTAGTCGGGCTGCGCTACGCGCCAGCCATCTCAAAATGTCCATGTGATCCTGAAGCTTGTGATTGGAAACGCTGATGAATCGTCATGGTGCGTCTCCTTTCAGGCTCAGGGTCGCGCGGGATTCGCGGGACAGGTTGGAGGCTGTCTGTATAGGCGCTTTCTAGTCTTTGGGCAATTTGGGAGCGGGTAACGCAAAGGTCGCGAACAGTGGCAGATGGTCTGACCCCACATCCGGTCCGGTGCGATAGTCCGTAAGAACCAGACCGCTGTCGCCCCTGCGACCGCAACTGCACACGCCTGCAGTACAATGCTGATCGGGTCCCGCATTGCGCGATGCTGACAGAAGCCTCAGCGCGCCGCCAGCAATGCTTCGGTCGGGTCGATATCGCCATCATAGAGAGCGCGGCCGAGGATCGCGCCAGCAATCGGCGTACCCTCGCGATTCTTCAGCGCCGTGATGTCGTAGATGTTCTTGACGCCGCCCGATGCGATGATCGGGATCGAGACCGCATCCGCCAGCTGTCCGGTGAGCGCCACGTTGACGCCAGACTTCAACCCGTCGCGGGCAATGTCGGTGACGATGATCGCCGCAACGCCGCAGCCTTCGAACGCCTTGGCCAGATCGACAGCCTGCATATCGGTGGTCTCGGCCCAGCCCTGAACGGCGACACGTCCATCGCGTGCGTCAATGCCGACCGCGACATGACCGGGGAAGGCGCGGGCCGCCTGCTTGACGAAGTCCGGATCGCGCACCGCCGCCGTCCCCAGGATCACGCGCGCAATACCAGCATCCAGCCAGCGCTCGACGCCATCCATGTCGCGAATACCGCCGCCGAGCTGCACCGGCGCGCGCATAACGTCGAGGATCGACGACACCGCATTATGGTTCACCGAGTGGCCTTCGAAGGCGCCATTGAGATCGACGACGTGCAGCGCCTCGAACCCCATGGCCGCAAAGCGCAGGGCCTGGTCGGCCGGGTCATCGTTGAACGAAGTCGCGGTTGTCATCTCGCCGCGCAGGAGACGGACACACACACCGTCCTTCAGGTCGATCGCAGGGTAGAGTTTCATGTCGGTCCGCCTTCTCCGGGCGTTATGGAAGAGCCGTGCTCAGGTGGCTCTTACCCCGGCTGTCAACGTTATGCAGCAGCACACATCGACCCTGACGCCGCGATACTGCGTCACGTTTAGGTCAGCCGACCTGACGGGTCAGGGCTTCCAGCGCAGGAAATTGGCCAGCAGCGTTTGCCCAGCCTTCTGGCTCTTCTCCGGATGGAATTGCGTGCCGAACAGGTTGTCGCGCGCGACCGCCGCGACGAACTTGCCGCCATAGTCGCACCGCGCCGCGACGTGATCGCGGTGCTCCGGCTTCAGCGCGTAGGAGTGCACGAAGTAGACGTGAGGGTCGGGCCCAAGTCCGTTCAGGACGGGATGGCTCGTCAGATCAGTCAGTACATTCCAGCCCATGTGCGGTACGGGCAGGGCTGAATCCTTCGGCGTGATCCGCTCGACCGCGCCGGGTATCCACCCCAAGCCGCGCGTCTCAACATCCTCACGGCCCACGTCGGCCATCAGCTGCATGCCGACGCAGATGCCGAGGAAGGGACGCTTCGAACGGAAGACCGCCTCGTTCAGCGCTTCGGCCACGCCTTGCCGACCGGCCAGCCCGGCTGCGCAGTCAGCGAAGTGACCGACGCCCGGCAGCACAATGCGGTCCGCCTGCCGGATGCGGTCCGGATCGTCGGTCAGCACGATGTCGAGCCGGATCTCATGCGTGTTCGCCGTCGCCTCAAGCGCGCGCTGCACCGATCGGACATTGCCCGAACCGTAGTCGATGATGGCAAGGCGGGTCATGCGGGCCGTTTATCGCGGACTGGCTGCGAAGTCACGGTGTTCAGAGAGAACCCTTGGTGCTTGCGACCTGGCCCTTCAGCCGGTCATCCACCACGGCCGCTGTGCGAAGCGCTCGCGCCAGCGCCTTGAAGCTCGCTTCCGCGATATGGTGCGAATTCTCACCGTAGAGCAGTTCAAGATGCAGGCAGATGCCAGAGTTCATGGCGAAGGCCTGGAAGAATTCCTTGAACAGCTCGGTATCGACCTGGCCAACCTTGTCCCGCGTGAAACCGACTTTCCAGATCAGGTAGGGCCGGTTGCACAGATCTACGGCGGCGCGCGCCAGCGTCTCGTCCATCGGCACATAGGCGTGGCCGAAGCGGATGACGCTCGAATAGCTGCCCACGGCTTCGCGGAACGCCTGGCCCAGCACGATGCCGACATCTTCCATCGTGTGGTGCTGGTCGATGTGAAGGTCGCCCTTTGCTTCGACATTGATATCCATGGCGGAATGCTTGGCGAAGCTTTCCAGCATGTGGTCGAAGAAGCCGACGCCGGTCGAAATCGTGGACTTTCCAGAGCCATCGACGTCCAGCGAGACCTTGATACGGGTCTCCTTGGTTTCGCGGATGACCTCCGCCTTGCGTGCTTTGTCCGCCATGGGCGGGCCCCTCTAGAAGGTTTACTGGCATTAACTGTGCGTTCGCACCCAGACCTTAGCTTCGCACACCAACGGTCGAGGAATCCTGAACGCTGGCGAGCATTTAGGGTCTGGACGGCCTGAAAGCCACCGGATTCGCGCAGGAACCGCGCTCTATGCCCGCGAAGAAACTACTGCAAGCGGAGAAAGGGCGGGAGAGCGCTGCTCGCCGGCCCGCCAAGCGTCTTGGCCTTGCGGGCAGGGTGGCGATGATTGCGGTTTCGGCCGCCTTCGTGGCCGCCATCGCGCAATGGGTGATCACGCCCCTCCTCGCCCAGGGTGAAATCCGTAATCAGCGACAGATTGCCGTGGCTTCCGGCGCCAGCCTCCTCGCCGATGTCGCGCGCATCCACGCCGAGGCTGGCCACTGGAGTGAGATTCCCGTGCTTGTTGATGCGCTTTCAAGCGGAATGCCGGGCGGGCAATCGGCAGTGTTCGGCGCCGACTGGGCCCTGCTGGCGCGTGATGGCGTCGATGCTCCATTGCCATCGCACCAGGCGCTCGAAGCCCTCGCCCGAGACCCCAACGGCGTACTCACACAGGGCGAGCGCTATTACGCTGCCCGTCCGATCATCGCCCATGGCAAGACCTTCGGTTACGCCGTCTACTCCTTCCTGCCACGACCATTTGTGGACGTCTGGGTCATCGTCGTTGCCCTGAACGCTGTTGTGCTGTCGCTTTTCCTGCTGGCCATACGTCCCCTGATATACCGGCTGGCCCGGCTCGCGCTAAAGCCGGTTACCGATCTTGAACGCCGCATCCGCAGCCGCGACCCGAAGGACAAGTCGAAACTCGCTGACAGCTCCGACGATCGCCTGCTGAAGCCGCTGCTCACCGCCATCGATGAAGTGCACGAACGCTCCGAAGCGGCCATGCGCCGGGCGCTGACGATGGCCTACACCGACCCCGTCACCCGATTGCCGAATCGTCTTCGCTTCGTCTCGCGACTCGACTCGCTTGTTGCGTCCGGTCAGGCCGCGCATCTCGTGATCTGCGACCTCGACAAGTTCCGGCAAGTCAACGTTACCTATGGCCCGCAAGCAGCGGACATCGCGCTCACCAAGGTAGCTGAGCGCGTACGCGCTGCCGCTGCTGAATCGAACCTTTCCGGCTTCTTCATGGGCAGGATCGGCGCAGACCAGTTTGGCCTGCTGTTGCCATGCGCCTCTGACCTGAACGTGGAACCCTTCCTCAAGGTTGTGGTCGCGGCCATCGGGCAGCCCATGACTGTCCAGGAGCAAGTGATCCGCGTCTCCGCCTCCCTGGGCGTTGCCAGCTCTCCCGCTGACGCGAAGACGGGCGGCGACCTGTTGAAACTGGCTGAGGTTGCGCTCAAGGAAGCCAAGCGCGGCGGCGGCCAGGGATTGGCGTTTTTCGATCAGCGCCTGCTCGACAAGGCGCGCGCTCAGACCAAACTGGAAGAAGAGGTTCGCGCCGGCATCGACCGCGGCGAGTTCGTGGCCGTGTTCCAGCCCAAGGTGAAGCTTGAGACCGGTGAACTTGTCGGCGCAGAAGCCCTGGCGCGCTGGCGCAGGCCGGATGGCGCCATTGTCTCTCCCGGTGTGTTCATCCCGATCGCCGAAGACCTTGGTCTGATCGCCGTTCTGGGCAAGCAGGTCATGCGCGATGCGTGTTTTGCTGCCGCCGGCTGGAACAGCAAGGGCATCGCCTCCTCAGTCGCCGTCAACGTCTCGCCGCACCAGTTCGACGATCCGGATTTTGTCGCCTCGGTGTATCAGGCCCTCGACGATTCCCGCCTGCCGCCGAACCTGCTCGAGCTGGAAATCACCGAAAGTGCTGCCGTCGCCGATCCTGACCGCGTCGCCCGCATCATGTGGCCGCTGCGCAATCGCGGCGTGCGTCTCGCGATCGACGACTTTGGCACGGGGCACTCAAACTTTGCCGCGATCACGCGCCTGCCGTTCGACGTCTTCAAGATCGACCAGCAGTTCGTCCGCGCACTCTCCACCGACCCCCACGCCCCCGCCATCGTCGAGATGATCCTCGCCATGGCCGAAGCGCTTGGTCAGGAAACCGTCGCCGAAGGCGTGGA
>CALRWU020000240.1:0-5682 GCA_943371945.1 Azorhizobium sp. AG788 | reverse complement strand
CGTCTTCCATCAGCGCCTTGATGCGCTCGGCCAGCGAAGACTTGCCGCCGCCAACCGGGCCCAGCAGGTAGAGAATCTGCTTGCGCTCTTCCAGGCCCTGCGCGCCCTGCCGGAAGAAGGCGACGATACGCTCGATCGTTTCCTCCATGCCGTAGAACTCGGAGAAGCGCGGATAGGCGCGGATCGTGCGGTTGGAGTGAATGCGTCCCAGCCTTGGATCGCGCGACGTATCGATCATCTCGGGCTCGCCAATCGCGGCCAGCAGGCGCTCGTGTGGACCCGCATACATCAGCGGATCCTTCCTGCAGCCCTCGAGATACTCCTGGATCGTCATCACCGTCTCGCGACGGGTTTCAAAAGCCTTGGTGTAACTGTCGAACAGATCGCGCGACATCATTGCTCCCGTTTCCGCCCGCATGCGGGCTCAAGAGGCACGTCCGAGGCTCGCTTCAGCGGCTACGCGCGCGAGCCGTAACCAGTCCCTCGTAGGCTGCACCCTTTCGGGGAGAAGCGCCTGCCACTTAACGGAGCGCAAACGCTGCCCGGTCGTGCGAAGAGGAACCGTATTCCTCAAATGTCGGCGCTAAGGGATCGAATTTAAGAGGTGAACTGCAAGAGACGTACGTTCGACCCGACCCGGCGCTGAGTGACGATAATAGATGAATCGGCGCGGTGAACCAGCTTCCACAACATTTGAACGCAGGGTTTTCTCTTACATCCCCTGCGTGATGCATCCGCCACATCAGATGCGGTTTGACCGTGCAGAGCACTGGCGAACACGCCTCCGCCTTGGGCATCTTCGCCACAATTGCAGGGGTGAGGGTCGATCATGCCCCAACCCATCGCAGGGTGACCCCTTTCAAGAGAAGCTATGTCTCACGCCGAACCGTGTTGGCGCTCAACATGTGTGAGTGCTGGTAACTCCCCAGATCCGGCGACACCTGCCCAGTTCTGATCGCTGGACAAGCAAGGTCAGGGATTTAGTCTCCGGGTCACAAGCAAGTGGGAGCTCCAATGATGCGGTTGTCACAATTTGCCATCCTGACATCCACGGCGGTGCTGGTGTCGCAAACCGGTCTCGCTCAGGCGCAAGCCTCCGACTGGCTCTTCCGCTGCCGCATGGATCTGGCCGAGGCGTCCAAGCCGGAAAGCGGAAAGTACACCTTCCAGACACGCGGCAAGACAGCCGGCGCAGAGTCACGCGCAGCGATGGATTACTCATCTGGCATCTCGGCGCGCGCGGCGGTCTACCCCACCGATGCGAAAGACCTGCTCAATCCCTATTCCACCCTCAGCCTGACCCTTGGCTTCGTGATGCCAGGCGATGGCAAGTCGTCACCCCGCCTTGGCGATGTCAGCTTCGGCGCCATCGGCAAGGACTTCCAGGCGATCCCCGGCGCACCCATCACACTCAAGCTCATCATCGATGGCAAGGTCTTTGGCCCTTACCAACCCAGGCCGGTCAGCTCGGGCATGTATTCGGTATGGCTCGACACCGCTGATACCGATGGGGACAGCAAGCCACCCTTGCTGTCGCCTGCAGACTTCGCAAAGCTCGCCACTGCGGTGACAGGAATGAAGGTGGTCGAGATCGCATTGGTGCGTGATGGCGCTGATCTCGTGAAGGCGGCGATCCCGCTTCCGCAACTCAATACGTGGCGCGACGGACTTGCAGCCTGGGCCGCAAAAACGAGTCCCGGCGTCGGCGCAGCAACATTCTGCTCCGCTGGCGGCAACGTTGTAAACTAGGTCTGGCCGCGCTGCACTTCGACAAAGGAAGCACCCATGCGCAAGGCTTGCAGCCCCTGCAAGCTCTAGTGATGCCGCCGTCCTTCGAAGCGCCACACCTGATGTTGGTGATCACCGCCTTCACCGGTCCATTGCAGGTCAAGCGCAGGAGACGGATTCTGCGGATCGGGAGTCTGCGGACCCCAGCCTGTGAAATCGTGCGGCAGGCCGTCGATCCAGGTCGGCGAATGATCGTCGGGCTGGCCGATGAGATCAAAACCACCGTTCCTGAGTATGTGACGGGCTTGTTCGCCATCCATTTTCTGGGCCATTGCGCGCTCCTGTTGAAAGCTCGCCTCCTCACCGGAGGTCGGCTGCGGAATGATAAACGTGCTCAGCCCTGATTGGTTACCGGCGGAACTGCCGCGTTTGGTTACAATCGCGTTCTTCCCTGACGCTACGTGGAACCGGTGCATGTCCTGCGCGATACCTCCTGGCTCCACCGCCATTCGTTGGGGCCGCCCTGGAGGCACCCCGTTATGACCAAACTTTTCGCCGCGGCTCTGCTTGGAGTCGCGTTGCTTGCTGCGCCTGCCGCATTCGCGGATGACGCCAAGGACAACATCCTGCGCGCCGAAACACAGATTGCGGCGCTGAACCCGGCCGATGCCACCGCAGCTTCCGGAATGGACTACCAGGCGGCCAAGCTGAGGCTCGACGAAGCCCGCGCCGCCGAAGAACGCAACCGCAAGGAGGAATCCATGTGGCGCTCCTCGGAGGCGATGCTCCACGCCGACATCGTCCAGGAAAACATCAAGCTTCGCGGCCTTCAACGCACCGTCTCCGAAATCGAGACCGGACTTGCAACGCTCCGCCGCGAACTGAACTCGTAAGGAAGACCAACACATGACATTCGCATTGAAGACTGCGGTCGGAATGGCCGCACTTTCGTTCGCCCTCGTCGGCTGCGCCTCTGCGCCAGACCCGAGCCCGCGACTGCTCGCAGCTGAATCCAGCTTCCAGATGGCGCAGGCTGATGCCGCTACGAACGAGTCCGGACGCGCTCCGCTCGACAAGGCGCAAGTCGCGCTCGTCGATGCGCGGAACTTCTATATGAAGGGCAAATCCGACGAGTACATCCACGCGCTCCGCATGGGCGAAGGCTATGTAGCGCTTGCTACGGCGCAAGGTGACCAACTCGAGGCCAACCGCAAGATTGCTACCTTGAACCAGACCCGCGCCGAAGTCGTCTCGGCAGCGCGCAAGCGTGAAGTCGACATGGCGCAATCAGCAACCGCGGCCGCACAGTCAGCCACCGCCGCCGCCAAAGTCGACACGGCCAACGCCAACGCCCGAGCCGCCGCCTCCGCGCAGACCGCCGCCGTCGCTGTCGCCGACAGCAATGCGGCCAGGGACAGCCAGATCGCCGCCGAGGCCCGCACCACGGCCGCGCTGGCGGAACTCGCAAGCTATGAGCAGAAGAAGACGGATCTCGGCGTGACGCTGATCCTCCGCGATCTCCAGTTCGCGTCGGGCTCCACGGCGCTGACCAGTGGCGCGCAAGGGCGCCTTGCCCCGCTCGTTGCGTTCCTCGGGCGTCAGCCCGAAACGAAGATCCAGATCGCAGGCCACACCGACTCGCAGGGTACGACGGCCAACAACATGACTCTCTCCACCGGCCGGGCGCAGTCCGTTGGCGCCTACCTGACCTCGACAGGCATCGCCGCGAGCCGCATCTCCGCAATGGGTGAAGGCGAAGGCGTGCCCGTCGCCACCAACGACACTGCCGCAGGCCGCGCCATCAATCGGCGCGTCGAAGTGACCATCCTGAACTAACCGAACGCATATCCAGGCAGGGCGGCGGCGATCTGGTTTTCGGACCGGACCGCCGCCGTTTGCGCATCTTGCTTCCCGTCAGGGATCACCTAGATGCGTGGCATGACCCAGACCCCGCATGACGTGATCACTTTCTGGCGCGATGCTGGCCCCAAGGCCTGGTTCGCAAAGAGCGAGACCTTCGACGCCAGCATCAGCACGAACTTTGAACCCCTGCACCACGCCGCCGCCCGCAACGAGCTCAACACGTGGGAGGACTCCGCGGAAGGCGCGCTCGCCCTGCTGCTCTTGCTCGATCAGTTCCCCCGCAACATGTATCGCGGCAGCGCCCACGCCTTCGCAACCGACCCGCTCGCCCGCCGCATCGCAGACCGCGCCATAGCCCATGGGTTCGATCAGGTCGTCGACAAGGATCTGCGCATCTTCTTCTACTTGCCGTTCGAGCACGGAGAAGCCTCCGCCGATCAGGCGCGCAGCGTCGCCCTGATCGAATCCATCGGAGATGCCGAACTCGTGAAATGGGCGAAGATCCACGCCGACATCATCGACCGCTTTGGCCGCTATCCCCACCGTAACGCGTGTCTGGGCCGTGACTCGACCGACGCCGAGCGAGACTTCCTGGCAGGCAACGGTTTCAAGGGCTGACGCCGCTTGCGGCGGTCTTGGCCCCGCCTGTTCAGGCGTTCACGTTGACGACCGTCCGTCCGCGCACCTGCCCCTTGAGAATTCTCGCGGCCACCTCCGGCACGTCGCCCAGTCCGATCTCCGTGATCGTAGACGTCAGCTTGCCCGCATCAAGATCGCGCGCCAGCCGCTGCCACGCTTCGAGACGAACCTCGCGCGGCGTGTTCACCGAGTCGATCCCCGCGAGCGTCACATTGCGCAAGATGAACGGCGCCACGGAACCCGGCAGGTCCATCCCCTGCGCCAGTCCGCAGGCCGCCACCACACCGCGATACTTGGTCTGCGCCAGCACGTTCGCCAGCGTGAAGCTGCCGACGGAATCCACCGCGCCGGCCCAACGCTCCGATCCGATCGGCTTGCCGGCCGCCGACAGCGTCGCCCGGTCGATAATGTCTGCAGCACCCAGACCGCGCAGGTAATCGCCCTCTTCCGCGCGCCCTGTCGATGCGATCACGCGATAGCCCAGTTGCGACAGCAGCGAGATCGCGATCGACCCCACGCCGCCATTGGCCCCCGTTACCAGCACATCGCCGCGCGCAGGCGTTAGTCCGTTGTGCTCCAGCGCCATCACGCACAGCATGGCCGTATAGCCTGCCGTACCGATCGCCATCGCGTCACGCGTCGTGAACTTCCCCGGTAGCGGGATTAGCCACTCCGCCGGCACGCGCGCCTTCTGGGAATAGCCGCCATTGTGCGTCTGGCTCAGCCCCCAGCCATTCAGGATCACCTTGTCGCCCGGCTTGTAGGCCGCGCTATCTGACGCCTCGACCGTGCCCGAAAGATCGACCCCGCCAATCATCGGAAACGACTGCATGATGCGCCCGCCCGAAAGCGCCAGCCCGTCCTTGAAGTTCACCGTCGAGTACTCGACTGCCACCGTAACGTCGCCCACGCCGAGATCAGCCGGCTCCATCTCGGTCAGCGCCGTCGAAACGCCCTCCGCAGTCTTGCTTGTCAGAAGGGCGCGGAAGGTCATCGGGGGTCTCCGTTCAACAACGAGTCCCACTGGCTATCCCGGCAACGCCTCAGCCTGCAACCACATGCAAGAAGATGTCTGTCAGTGCGGCTTGGGCGCAGCCCAGTCGTTCAGCACCACCAGCATGGCGAGCCGGCGCAGACGCTCGCGCAGCAGCTGCACCTCACGTGGCGGAACACCCCGCCATTCACCCTGCTCCATGTGCCGGAGATCGTCGCAGAAGCAGTCATACTCCGAGCGAACACAGGCCAGGAGTTGCGGATCGATATTCATGGAAAGCCCACCAGCGCAGAACCCGACGCCACTGAACTAGATCGCGAACGCTGCAAGTCACGCCCGAAACGATGGAGACCCGACGTCTCTGCGAGGAATTTGATGACCGCTAGATTGGCGAATTTCCTGGCTGGGATCCCGGGAAGCCGGCGCGTATCCGGCGACGCTGCATCAGGCGCAGGGCT
>CALRWU020000239.1:0-5695 GCA_943371945.1 Azorhizobium sp. AG788 | reverse complement strand
CCATCCGTGCAAGCCGGCGCGCGCCGCCCGAGCCGCTGTCGAACACCATTGCATGGCTGCCGGCGATCACGCCGACACAGGGTCCCGCACGTGCAGGATCGGGCATGGGTGATCCCGACCCACACATGAAGACGTGCAACCCGTCAGGCAGCTCTGCGGCACGATCACGACCAACATTTTCCGCGACCGCCTGTCGGAAGATCGCGTCCCCGATCTGTCGCTGGAACAGGAACGCGCCGGCTGCAACAGCAACGAGAAGTACGCTGACAAGAAGGGCAGCCCATCGCCACATCATGAGCCGGACCCGACTTCGGCCGCGATGCGCACGAGCCAGTCGGGCGTCATGTCGGGTGTCAGAACGCTTTCGATGTTCAATTGGCCCTTGAGTCCGGCGGTGCGATGCACCGACATCTCGCGCCATTCAGGCGACATCGACATGCGAACCATAGCCCCGCGCTCGGGGTAGGCTGCAATGGCGATCTCGTCCCACAACTCCTCGACACGACCAAGCGAGAGCAAGGTAACATCGGCGGCGAACACGGCTCGGCCGCCGAACGCCGGCAGTAATGCCGTAACGGCGCGACCATAGATGTTGTAGGCCTCGCGGCCGGTGAGGGACGTTTCGCGGCCGTCCTCGTATTCGGCTTTGTCCTTGAACTTGAGCAGGTTGACCATAAAGATCGGGCCGCTCGGGCCCTTCTCCATGAGCGATTGCAACTGAGCGGGGTCGGCTGGATAGACGTCGTTATGAACCTGCATGGGCGTTATCTCCCGGAGACTATGGACTGAGTGGAACGGATTGCGGACTCGATGACCCAGAGACGATCCTGGCCCCAGGCGGAAACGCCGTTATAGGCAAAACAGGGCACGCCCCATAAACCAAGACCGAGAAGTTCGCGGCGATTGGCTTCTGCTTCGGCGCGCCAGGCGTCATTGCCAATCAACGGCCGTGCGACAGTCCAATCCAGCCCGGCCGCCTCGACAATGCGGCGCATGCCCGCGTCGCTTCCAGCGTCGACGCCTTCAGACCAGACCGCGCGCATGAACGCGACGCAGTAGTCATGCCCGCGTCCCTGACCAATCGCCCATGGCAGGAGCGAGTAGCCGCGCTCGACCGGTCGGCCGAGCGGGTCGGCGATCCGACCGAACGGAACCCCATGCCGTCGCGCCTCGCGCGCGGCATCGAGGGTGATGTAATTTCGTTTGGCTGGCGGCACCGGAAGACCGCGCATCCTCATGGGAAGCACAAACCGCAGCCGCAGCCCGAGGTCATAGGCATCGGCGAGCGCCTTCACACGTGTGGCCGCGATCCATGTGTAGGGACTGCGGAATGAGAGAAAGAAGTCGATTGCTCCGCCGGAAGTCGCCAGGTCGGGCGAGGCGTCAGGCTCAGGCGATAGTGGCTGGGCGTAGATCGGCTTGGTCTGCGCGCTTGCCCTCCTGACGCCGAGGTCGGAAAGCCGCTCCTCAAGATAGTGCAAGCGGTCGAGCCCCCAATACCATTCCCGGCCATAGTGCAGTGTTGCTCCGAGATAGTGACCAAGCCTGGCGCGAAGAGCATCCCCTTCGGCTTTAGCAGTCGCCGGATCGCCTGGAGCGTCAGGCAAGGCCGCGCCTGACCACAGCGCGGCGGAGATCGCCGCGGCATCTGCAACACACGTCCCTGCGCGCAGGCCATTGGCATAGAGGCGCTCGGCTTGCGCTACACGCTCCGCCGAGGGGGGCGCGCCAGCATCGGTGAAGGTGAGCCCCGCGCGGGTGGCTAGAGCCGCGGCATCAGAACGCGACCAGTTGACGAGGTGTTCGCGCTCGGGCGCCGCCCAGTCAGGGGGCGCAGAAACGAGGTGGCAGCGCAGCTGCACGTCATAGCGGGCGGCAAAGGCGGGCAGAACCTGGACCAGCAGGGCCGCATAGGGATCATCCGCCTGGTGAAAATAGTCGACGACATGCGGCAGACCTGCCTGGATGCGCTTGCGTTCCGCGCGGCGGCGAAGGCGCTGCTGACGTTCGAGGCTGGTGACCTTCTCCGCAACACGCGAGACAAGAACTGTACGCAGCGACATCGCTTACGCCGCCGCCGCAGCGGGCCGTTGGCGCAGCGCCAGAAACAGGAAGACCAGCGCCAGAGCTACGGTGACCGGACTGGCGTAATGCTCGGGAGGATGGTGATCACCGAGCGATCCCTTGAGAAACCAGCCGTCGATTGCCATCAATCCACGCGCGGTTATGACGGCGAGAAGCGCCAACGGAACCAACGTGCGATAGCGCATTCCGATGACAAACAGGAGCATCGCGAAGGGAATCTGAATCGCGCCGAACCATGCAAAAACAGCGATGATGGTCGAGCCGCTGACGGTCAGGTCGAGCCCGGCAATGACTCCTGCTCCACCATCCGGCAGGAAAAAGTGAATGCAGCCCGGCACGAATTCCAGCATCGCCACAAGCATGAGGAACCATGCCGAGATAGTCGCGCCCCGATAGTCGCTATTCGTGCTGGGTGGAAACAACGCCATTGCCGGCTCCCCTTCGGGCTACACGTAAACCACCAGGCATTCCGCTCTCGGACGCGCGGCAACTATGGTCGATGGAAACCTATTCTGAACTCGACCTCTTGCTGGCCGACTCAGCCGCCCGTGCGAAGCAGAATGCCTTCGATCATACGCACCACATCCGCCGGAGAGTCTTCCTGCAGGAAGTGACCGCCCGAAAGTGTCTCGTGCGGTTGTCCGCTGGCCCCGGGCACGCGCTTGTGAAACAGGACATCGCCACCCTTTGTCACAGGATCACTATCGCTGAACGCGGTAACGACAGGCTTATTGAAAGTTTCGAGAACACCCCATGCCGCAATGTTCTCCGCAACCGAACCGTGTTGCGGCGTGATCGGCACCAGCGTCGGAAATTGCCGCGCGCCTTCCTTGAATGACTCATCCGGGAATGGCGCGTCATACGCGGCAACTTCCTTGTCACTCAGCCCGCGGCTCGTTCCGCGACTGACGATCATCCCGACAGGAAACTGCGGCGTGGACTGGCTGAAAGTGAGCCAGTTCTGGAAGCCTTCGCCAAAGCCTGTTCCGATCGGGAGCCCGGTATTGGCGATGACAAGGCCAGCAAAGCGTTCTGGAAACGCCGCCACCAGCCTCAGTCCGATCAGTCCGCCCCAGTCCTGACAGAACAAAGTTATGTCACCGAGGTCGAGCGACTTCAGCCACTGACTCATCCACGCGACATGCCGTTCATACGTGTAGTCCGCGCGTGAAGCTGGCTTGTCCGACCTGCCAAAACCGATCAGGTCCGGCGCGATCACGCGCCGGCCAGCAGCCACCAGCGGTGGGATAATCTTGCGATACAGGTAAGACCAGCTTGGTTCGCCATGCATGAGCAGGACGGTGCGTCCGTCACGCGGCCCTTCGTCATAGTAGGCGAGGCGAAGCTGGTCACCCGCCGCATCCGCAATCATCGCATAGTGAGGCTTGAACGACCAATCTTCCAGCCCTTCGAAACGGTCCTCGGGCGTTCTAAGTATCTGCATCATGCACCCTCAGCGAAACTGACTCATCGTGCGACTCTATTGGCACTATGCATGCCAGTAGTGAAAGCCTCAGTCAAGCAGTGGGCCAATCATCCCAACGCCAAACGTCGAAGCCCTGCTCCGGACGGATTCCGGAGGCGCGCGACCTAGGCCATGCAGCTGAACGTTCAGCGATGGCGGGTATCACTGACAGCCATCGTTAGTCGCCGAAGCCGACGAACACCGCCGCCTCATCAACCGACTTGCGCTCGGACACGACCGCGTTTGCAGGAAACATCTCATCGGGCCACCCAAGCGCGATACTCTTCATGATGACCTGGTCTTCGGCTATTCCGGCGTGCTCGCGCACCACAGGCGACTGCATGATGCCCTGGCTGTTGATCACCGCGCCCAGCCCACGAGACCAGGCCGCATTCACCAGAGCGGTCGTCACGGCGCCGCAATCGAAAGGCGTATCATCGCTGCCGTCCAGCACGCGGTCATAGGTAACAATCACGCACACGGGAGCGTCGAACTGACGAAAACCGCGCAGCACCCAATCCTGGCGCCTCTCCTTGTCATCGCGCTCTATCCCCATGGCAGAAAACAACTGTTTGGCGACGCCAACCTGCCTGTCCCGGTGCTTGCCCGCAAACGCCTGACCTGTGCGAAATTCGCGAGATTGCGGCACGCCCGCGACCGTCCGCTCCGTGTTGCCAGCGCGGATCCGGTCCAGCGGTTCGCCAGTGATGACATAGAAATTCCACGGCTGCGTGTTCATCGATGACGGCGCACGCATCGCCAACGCGATGACTTCTTCAATCAAGGCTCTGGGAACGGGGTCGGGCTTGTAGCCACGGATGCTGCGGCGGCCGAGGATCACATCATCAAATTGCATGTTTCGTCCCTGATAGGTCTGGTTCGGCGGGTGGCAAGGCGCGTCGAGGTCGTCCACCTAAGGCCTTGGCCCGCTTTGTCGGTCAATGCTGAATTGCGGCGCCGACCTTACAGGACGCCTGACAGACCTCAACCAGCAGCGGGAAACGCGCAGACCGAGCGGATTTCGCGAACACTGCCAGAACCAGCTACACGATCGTCAGAAGCCGCGCGGGAGTTTCGCAAAAGATCGCCTGGATCTCACCGTCGTGAATGCACGCGCAGCCTATCCGCTTGAGGCGCTCGGCAAGCGTGGCGAAGTGTTCCTCGCGCTCGAGAACATCACGGATGCCGATTACGAGATGCGTCCCGGTTATCCCATGCCTGGCGCGTCGGCACAGGTTGGCGTGAACGTTTCCTTCTAAGGGCGCTCTGTATGGCCAGCCCACCGTCAGTGGGCTGACGCAGGGTGCACTGCCCTATCGACTGCCGTATCAGCCGCCCGCACCGGGTCCGGACCATATCCTCTGAAGCAACCGCAAAAGCCCGCTCACTCGAAATCCAAGGGCCAAACTGATCTGGATCAAATTGCCTTCGCACGTTCTGTGCGGGCCTAGACATTGCGATCATCGACAATGCTGAAGCTCATGACCCTCACGCCTACCCAGCCAGACGGCGCCGAGCTTGAACAGATGCGGCCTCGCATTGCCAGCCGTGGCGCATCCAGCGTCCAGCTCAACTACAAGGTTCGCACCGCGCAGCTGCCGCGTGCGTCCAACAACCTCGCCGGTCCTGTCCCTCAAACCTGGACCGACCTGGCGGCAGCTCAGACAGGCACAAGTTCCTTGGGGCCCGATTCATCCCATCGCACTTCCGGCGATTCCCGTCGCGCGAGCCTGTCTGAGCTGCATGCCTCCCAACTCAAGCACACGCCCCCTGAAGGAACTCCCATGACGACCTCATCAGCAAACAGAGAAGGACGCCTGTGATGGCAATCAGGAAGATCCGTCTTGGCTACATCTTTGCTTTTGGCTCAGCGACTGCCTTGCTGCTTGTGGCGGCGCTGGCGCCGAACACACCGCTGGTTCAATCTGCTTCGGCCAAGCCCCCAGCCCCGATGGCGTTCTGTCATGCCTACCCTGAAGCCAAGGCTTGCAATACCGGCTTTGCTGACTGCACCACCTGTCACACCACGCCGCCTGCACGGAACGCCTTCGGACTGCAGGTCGCCGAACGGCTCGCACCAGGCTTACCCCGTCCGCTCAGCGATGCGGACTTTCTCAAACATCTGCCCGAGGCGCTGAAGGCGGT
>CALRWU020000238.1:0-5704 GCA_943371945.1 Azorhizobium sp. AG788 | reverse complement strand
AGCGTTCGCAGCTTACTCGGCGGCGACAAGTTCCCGTTCGTCCGCGCAGGAAGCGCCCGACTGCTCGCGGATCATGCCGCACACCGTTTCACAGCACTTACCGCAATTGATCGTCGTGTCGTGGTGCCGGTGCACCTGCGCCGGCGACCGCGCGCCCGCCGCGATTGCGTCGTTCACTTTCGCCGTATTCAGAGCTCTGCACACACAGATGATCATGAGAACGATTTGCATCAATGTGCGAACGATTGTCAATCGCGTCTTGCCGCTTGGTGCGTGAAAGGCTGTCGCACCAAGAAAAAGTGAGCGAAATCAACAATATCAAGACGTCAGGAGCGGGGCTGACGTGGCAGGAAGCCGGGATGGTTGGCGGCCATCATCGCGAAACTGGCTAGAATCACTGAGTTCCGCCGCATGTCCTCGGGCTGCAGGGCTTCGAAGAAGTCCATGTTCGTGTGGTGAGTCGTGGGTTCGTAATCCAGCGGGTCCTGGATGAACTGGAAGCCGGGCAGGCCGGCTTCGTCAAAGGAAGCATGGTCCGTCGACCGGCTGATCCGCTGTGACACCGCGCTGACGCCGAGATCCCGCAACGGCTCCATCCATTGCCGGAACACCGGCACGACCGCCTTGTTGCCCTGGTTGTGAACGCCCCTGATGGAGCCCGCGCCATTGTCGAGATTGAAGTACGCCTGAAACCGGCTGTGCGCGCGCTTGATGGGCACGACCTCGCCGCGTTCATAGCCCGGTGTCGGTGCGCCGCGCACGCCGCCGAAATGTTGCGCCACATAGAGGCGCGACCCAATCAGCCCCTGTTCCTCGCCATTCCACAGGCACAGCCGCACGGTGCGTTTCAGCGGCGCCTTGGTCAGCGCGAGCAGGCGCATCGCCTCCATCAACGCTGCGCAATTGCCGCCATTGTCGGTCGCTCCGGTCGCGGCGTGGAAAGAGTCGAAGTGGCCGCCGATGATCACGACTTCATCAGGCTGCTCGCGGCCCGGAATCTCCGCGACAATGTTGAACATCTCGGGGTTGTCGTACCAGGCGTTGCGGATATCCGCCTCGATGGTGACGGGCTGGCCCTGCAGGATCGACCGCGCGATGCGGCCATAATGCTCAGCCTCGATGGCGATGCGCGGCAGCAGCATGTCCGGACCATCGGCCCGCCCGCCGCCGGTAACGTTGACCGTGCCATGCCCCTTGTTGGTGCTGATGACGCCGAGCGCGCTCTGTTCATAGTAGAACGTGTTCCGGCTGATGAGCTGCTGGCCGACAGGTCCGCGCGGCGCAGCAGATGCTGCCGCGGGGGGCGAGCCATTCTCCACTGGTCGTGCCGGTGTTTCGAGCAGGTCGAGATCGGCCTGTGACAGGCGGCGGGCTAAGGGATCCCACTGCGCCCGCATCTCCGCCGGGGCCTGTCCGAGAACCCACTTGCCGCGCAACTTGCCCGCGAAGGTGCGGCGCAGCTCGCTATCCTCCATGTCGCCGATCAGCACGCATTCGCCGCTGACCAGGCCCTTGGTGCCCGGGGTCCAGGCGATCGACATCCCCGAGATCGGAAAGGCGTTGGGGGAGGTGGCGTGGAAGTAGAATTTCTCGTTCGCCCAGCCACGCGGAAACCCGTTATTGGTTCCGGTCGGGTCTGCTGGCCATGCCTCAAGTCCGGCCTTTGGAATGCCCCAGCCCTTCAGCTTGCCAACCACCCAGTCCGCCGACTTGCGCAATTGCGGCGAGCCCGACAGCCGGGGCCCCAGCACGTCCATCATGTAGCTGGCAGTCGACATCACCTCGGACGTCTCTTCGTCCAGGCCAACCTGCCGCAGCGCGGACAGCGCATCGTAGTTAAGCCCCTCGGCATGGGCTCCAGAGGAAAAAAGAGCAGGGGCGAGGCCGGAAGCTGCGCCCGCCATCAGGAAAGTCCTGCGATTCATCGTGCTTCGCCCCTTTTAACGCCCGGAGTATAGAGAGGCATCTCGAACCGTCGATTGCCAAGCCCGCGCCGCCAGCCAGGAACCAGCCATGGATATTCTGATCACCTTCGTGATCATCCTGATCATCTGCATGGCGGTTGCCCCGTTCTTTCTTCTCAGCGGTGAATTCGGGGCCAAACGTAAGCCCCGGGACGACGGCACGGGGCTCATGACCCCTGTGCCAGGGACCGGCGACGGACCCATCTTTCCCAAGAAGCCTGCTGATTCCAACCGGGATGACGATGGAGATGGCAATGGGGATGGGGATGGGGGCGGCGGGGGCGGGGATGGGGGTGCGGATTAGTCGGCCAAAGCCTAAGGAAAAGCTTGGTTTCCGGCCCTCAACAGTCTATGCCCCGCAGCTTGGTGGTCCGTGTTGACAAACCGTTGGGGCGGCTATAGCTGCACCCGTTCGTTTCTCAGACCTAACTCTGACCTAGAAAGGCTCCGCGCCGGAGCATGCAAACCGTTTCTGTAAAACCGGCTGACGCCGTGAATAAATGGGTCGTGATCGATGCCGAGGGCGTCGTTGTAGGCCGTCTGGCCTCCTACATTGCCCTTCGCCTGCGTGGTAAACACCGCGCGGATTACACCCCCCACGTCGACCTCGGCGACCACATCGTGGTCATCAATGCCGACAAGGTCGCGATGACCGGCCGCAAGATGGTGCGCAAGAAGTACCATCGCCACACCGGCCATCCGGGCGGCATCAAGACGACCACGCCGCAGAAGATCCTCGCCGGGAAGTTCCCCGAGCGTGTGGTCGAGCTGGCTGTGAAGCGCATGATGCCGGGCGAGAGCCCGCTGGCCCGCCAGCAGTTCTCGAAACTCCGCGTCTATGCCGGCGCCGAGCACCCGCACACCGCCCAGAACCCTGAAGTCGTCGACTTCAAATCCAAGAACTCCAAGAACGTGAAAGTCGCCTGATCATGGCTGAAGCCGTCGAATCCCTGGGCAGCATCAAAGAGCTCGGCGTCCAGGCCGCTGCTCCCAAGGCTCCCGTAGCCGCGAAGATCGACAAGCTCGGCCGTTCCTACGGCACGGGCCGCCGCAAGACCGCAACCGCCCGCGTCTGGGTGAAGCGCGGCACCGGCAAGATCACGGTCAACGGCAAGGACATCGCCGACTACTTCGCACGCCCGGTTCTGCGCCTGATGATCCGTCAGCCGCTGGAAGCCGCCAAACGCGAAACCGAACTTGACGTCGTCTGCACTGTCAAAGGCTCGGGCCTCACCGGCCAGGCTGGCGCAGTCCGTCACGGCATCGCCCGCGCAATCGTCGAATTCGAACCGGAACTGCGTACCGCCATGCGTCCGCAGAAGCTTCTGACGCGCGACCCGCGCGCCGTCGAACGGAAGAAATACGGCAAGGCCAAAGCCCGCCGGTCCTTCCAGTTCTCGAAGCGCTAGTCCGCCTCGATATCTGTTTCGAGAGGGCGCTTCGGGAAACCGAAGCGCCCTTTTGCTTTTGGCCTGAGGGATCGCCCCCATGACCGTAAAAGTCTTCATCGACGGCGAAGCCGGCACCACCGGGCTGCAGATTCGCCAGCGCCTCGAGAAGCGCCGCGACCTCAACGTGATCTCCATCGACCCGGAGCGCCGCAAGGATGCCGCCGCGCGCGCCGAGATGCTGAACGCAGCCGACGCCGTCATCCTCTGCCTGCCGGATGATGCGGCAAAGGAAGCTGTGAAGCTCGTCACCAATCCGGACACCGTCATCATCGACGCCTCCACCGCGTTCCGCGTCGATCCGCAATGGGTCTATGGCTTCCCCGAAATGGCCGACGGTCATCGCGTGCTGCTGCAACGCGCGAAACGCATCTCGAACCCGGGCTGCTATCCGACCGGCTTCATCGGCCTGATGGCGCCGCTGGTCAGCGCAGGCCTCGTGCCCGCAGCAATGCCGATCACCGTCAACGCCGTGTCCGGCTATACCGGTGGCGGCAAGGGCCTGATCGAGGAGTTCGGACACGCCCCGCCCGAGACCACGCACGACGCATTCCGCAGCTATGGACTGACCCTCGCGCACAAGCACGTGCCCGAGATGACAAAGTATTCCGGCCTCGCGCACGCACCGATCTTCGCGCCGAGCGTCGGCCGCTATGCGCAGGGAATGCTGGTCGAGATCCCGCTGCAACTCTGGTCGATCCCCGGCGCGCCGAAGCCTGAACAGCTGCGCGAAGCACTCGCCGACTTCTACAGCGGCGAAGCGTTCGTCTCCGTGGCAAGCGCGGATGACATCAGCGCGCTGCAGAAGGTCCGCGCCGGCGCCGGCGGCTATGTTCAGCCTCTCGATCCCGAGGCGCTGAACAACACGAACAACATGAAGCTCTACGTCTTCGGCAATGAAGCCACCCAGCAGGCGCGCCTCGTCGCCGTGCTCGATAATCTCGGCAAGGGCGCCTCAGGCGCTGCGGTGCAGAACCTCAACATCGCGCTGGGACTGGAAGAGGGCGCGGGGCTGTAGTCCCAAGGGCTGCCGCTCGTGCTTCGACGGACGGACTGCTTTGCAGGCCTGCTCAGCATGAGCACTACTCTACCGCTGGCGGTTATGGGCGCTCATCCTGAGCAGCACGCGAAGCGTGCGTCCGACGAAGGACGCGTGCGGGCTCTCCAAGGAGGGCTACTCGGCGGCTTTCTTCGGCGTCGGATTGAACCGGCCAGAGCGCATCTCGCGCGGACCCTTGGTCGCTTGCTCGGTCGCACGGCGAATAGCCTCCAGCACGGCTCTAGTATGCTGTGACGCAGTTTTCGGATCAGGGGATATTTTGTCCGACAAGGGTTGTGCCTTTTCCATCGACGCGAAGATGATACCACACATCCGCCAGCCCTTGATAGATCGGCCACAGCTTGGAGCTGCGAGCGACCCGGCGGCGGATATCGTGCTCGGGAATGCCATGCCCTCCTGCCGCCACGCGCTGGGCCACGCGCATAACTGAGAGATCAGCGGATTCTACCTCTAGGTAGTATAGCCACACCGCGTAGCCCGCTTGGCGCCATGTTGGAATCTGCCTCGCGTATCCCGCCGACGAGAGCGTGGTTTCGATCGCGAATGTCTCGGTGCGCGCCACGTGTTCTGCCAAGCGTCGCAGCAATTCCCGCCCGGCAGCGGAAGGAGATGCAAATTGGGGAGCTTGATTCTGGATTTCGTCCGCATTGAGAAAGAACCCACATTCGGGGTGATCGATCGGCAGCACGTTCCGCGCAAACGTCGTCTTCCCAGCGCCATTCGCCCCAGCAAAGATCAACGCCTTTGGCTGCATGCGATCCCCAACTCCGCTGCCAAGCGAAGTCCATCACGCGATAATCAATGAATCAAGCGCTGGCCTAAGCCGCGACGACGCCGCTTTCGCGGGCCTGATCGACCGCGTTCAACTTCTCGAGCAGGTATTCGAGGTCCGCGCGCGGGATGGCCTGGAACTGTGTCAGCACGCGCTCAACCATGCGCTGGCGGAAACGGTCCTTGTCGTTCGGGCCGCCATCCATCTCGGTCTTGTGGAAGATATCGATGGCGAGGCGGAAGGCGGTGAACATGCCGCTCGGCAGGCCCGCACGTTCGAACACGGTCTTGAGTCCAAGCGCGCCGGCATCGTGGATCATCAGCCATGTCTTGGTGCGGGGCACGCCGGACAGCTCTGACAGCGCGTGCTCCACGAAGTTCATGTGGCCAAGGCACAGCGCGCGCATGATCACTGACGGCGTGAGGCGTCCGTTGAGGTGCAGCTGCTGCACGAAGCGCTC
>CALRWU020000237.1:0-5710 GCA_943371945.1 Azorhizobium sp. AG788 | reverse complement strand
CATGATCCACAAGCTGGGACAGGGCCGCGCCAAGGCCCGCATGCCGCGCTCGCTGATCCTCGAGCCGACCCGCGAACTTGCCGCCCAGGTGGCCGAGCAGTTCGAGAAATACGGCGCCGGCTACAAGCTGAACATGGCGCTGCTGATTGGCGGCGTATCCTTCGGTGACCAGGAAAAGAAACTCAACGCCGGCGCAGACGTGTTGATCGCGACGCCGGGACGCCTGATGGACCATTTTGGACGCGGCGGCCTGCTGATGACCGGCGTGCAGATGCTGGTGATCGACGAAGCCGATCGCATGCTCGACATGGGCTTCATCCCCGATATCGAGAAAATCTGCACTCTGCTGCCCAAGACGCGCCAGACGCTTCTGTTCTCGGCGACCATGCCGCCGGAGATCACCCGCCTCGCCAAACAGTTCCAGAAGGAGCCCGTGCGGATCGAGGTCTCCAAACCCGCCACCGCCGCCACCACCATCACCCAGTACGTGACGCACTGCCCGTCCAACGAGGACACGGTGAAGCGCGCCGTCCTGCGTTCGATCATCAAGGCCAAGTCTACCGATCAGGGCATCGTGTTCTGCAACCGCAAGACCGAAGTCGACATCGTCGCCAAATCGCTGGCCAGCCACGGCTTCGACGCCGCGCCGATCCATGGCGACCTGCCGCAGAGCCAGCGGACCGCCACGCTCGACCGCTTCCGCAACAAGGAGCTCAAGCTTCTGGTGGCGTCCGACGTCGCCGCGCGCGGCCTCGACATCCCGGAAGTCAGCCAGGTGTTCAACTACGCCCCGCCGCCGAACTCCGACGACTACGTCCACCGCATCGGCCGAACGGGCCGCGCTGGCCGTCTGGGCGAGAGCTTCACCATCGTCTCGCCGGGCGACGCCCGCCTGTGGGAAGCCGTGCTCAAGCGCATCGGCCGGGACGTTGAGCCGTTCATTCCCGAAGGTCTGGAAGACGCCGTCGGCGAAGCCCGCAGCCGTGGCCCCGCCACCTCGCGCGACCGTTTCGACAAGGGCCGCCGCGGCCGTGGACGCGACCGTGACCGGTCTGCTGATCGCCCGCCCCGGACCGAAGAAGCCGCCACCACCCCGATCGCGACGCCCGCCCCACAGATCGAGATCGAAACCGTCGCGGCCTTGCCGGTCGATTTACCGGACGCTCCCGAAGTGAACGAAGCCGTCGGCCAGGGCGAGCAGCCCAGGCGCGAAGGCCGTGGCCGTCGCGAACGTGGTGGTCGCGACCGCAACAAGCCCCGCAGCGAAGCCGGCGGCCGCAACGAACCACGCAGCGAAAGCCGCAACGAAGGCCGCAACCGCCATGGCGAACGCCAGCCGGGCGAGGGCCAGGGCGGCGACGAAAACTTCAAGGGGATGGGGGACCACGTTCCGGCATTCCTGTTGAGAACGCTTGGCAAACGCGAAGACGCCTAATAGTTCAGGCTTTTTTGGTAAGTTTTCGGCTAACAACTTCGCTCAATTTTAGCCAATCCGTAACGGCTCCCCGTCACAACTGAGGGCGGACACTGCGCTTTCCGGGCGCACGCGTCCAAGGGGCGTTATGTTATGCTGAACAACCAACTCAACGGACCCGAAGGCGTCTTGCTCGGCCACCGAACGATCGATGAGATCGGTCGCCAGACGCTGCCGGTCAGCCCCCAGAATTACGAAGTCTGGCTCACCTACCTCACGCACTCTTCGCCCGACCTGCGTCTGGCGCTCGACAAGATGATCGCCACCGGCCGGCCGCTGAGCGCCGACGACATGGAACAGCTCTACGAGCGGTTCTTCTCCACCACCCACCTGTCGACGCAGGTGATGGAGACCGGCACAAGGATCGCGCATGAAATCGCCGACGCGCTGGACGCCCTCAAGAGAGCTGGCGCGACTACGGAGCGCTATGGCGCAACCCTGAACGTCGCTGCTGACTCCCTTCAGAACGCGACGATCGACGGAGACGCGCTGAAGCGGCTGATCAACGTGCTGTCGTCCGCCACAACCGAGATGTCGAAGCAGAACTCCTCGCTCTCACACAAGCTCGCGCAATCCTCTGTCGAGATGGAAAAGCTGCGGACCTCGCTTCGCCAGGCGCGCGCCGAAGCCCTCACCGACGCCCTGACCGGAATTGCCAACCGCAAGCTGTTCGACGAGACGCTGCGCCTGCGCAAGGAAGAGGCCGACAACGAGAAGACGGAGCTCGCCCTCCTGCTCTGTGACATCGACCATTTCAAGTCGTTCAACGATACCTGGGGCCACCAGACGGGCGACCAGGTCATCCGCTTTGTAGCCTCGGCCCTCACCAAGTTCGCCCTGCCGGATCACCTGGTCGCCCGTTATGGCGGCGAGGAATTCGCCGTGATCATGCCGCGCACGTCCCTGAAGGATGCCGGTCGCATCGCGGACCAGATCCGCACAGCGATTGAAGCAAAGCGCCTCGTGCGCCGCTCCACCAACGAGACAATCGGCGCCGTCACGATTTCATTTGGGGCGGCGCTCTACGCTGCTGGCGAGACCGTCGGCACACTGATCTCACGCGCGGACGAATGCCTCTACATGTCGAAACGCAATGGCCGCAACCGCGTGACGCTGGAAACCCAGATGCCGCCCGCCGCCGTGACCAACGCGGCTTAAGGTACGGCAATCAGGCCCTCCGGTTCACCTCTTGCCCTTTGGTCTTGCGACAGGACGTTTTGCTGGAGATTTGACAGCAGGCTTCCGCTTGGCCGGCGCTTTGGCTCTCACAGCTTTCCGCGCCAGCGCCGCCGCGAACGCTCGCTTTGCAATTGATACCGCTTCATCGGGATCGTCCGCCGCCGTCTCCAGCATTCGCCAGTAACCCATGCTGCGGATCGAACCGTCCGACTTCAGCGAATAGCTCCAGGGCACAGAGCCTAGCGCCTTGAGGTCCGCCTCCAGCGCAGCGTCGACCCGGAAGTATACGACGTCATCGTCCAGGATCGCGAACATCACCCCGTCGTGGTAGAGGCCCGCGCCACCGAACATGCGCTTGGCTTCAAGCCTGCCGAAACCGGCCAGCAGTTCCAGCACGTAGTCGGTGAACCCAGGCGATAGTGGCATGCAACAGACTCCGACGCTGTCCCATTGTACTTTCCCGGTGAACGCCGAGTCAGTTGTCGAGGGCGTCTGGCAAACCAATGCCTAGCCTCAACAGCACCATGGCAAATGCAGCAATGACAGCCTGCACAGCGCAGGAAATCATGATGGCGTACTCGCCCCACGTCATCATGCCTTGGCCAGGCGTAAAAGGATCGACAGTACCGCCAGCTAGAGCGAACGACACCAATCCCATGGCCGCCGCCATGATCAACATCTGTCCGAGGCGCGTAGCGATCCAGCTGCGCTGGTTCGGCTGCATCCAGTAAAGGGTGTATCGACTGACTGGAGCGATGGACAAGACTGGTGCAGCAACGACCAGCCCGATGGATAACAAGCCGCTGAACGGCATCTGTATCGGATACCCGTCCACACCCACGGCGCCGACGTGCGCCACGCCCCAAGCAACGCCAGCAAGCCCGCTGACAACGACAGCGAACAGTTGCGCGCCTGCCATTCCCGCGGCGTCTTCGAACAGCGTGTCGCGCACTGAGTTGCTAGAAGTCATTCCCGCCCCACCACGAGAACTTTGTGGCCCACTCTGCGGACGTTACTCGGCAGCCTGCGCCGGAACAATCGTCACGCTCTCGCCGCAGCCGCAGGCATCCGTCTGGTTCGGGTTGCCGAAGGTGAACTTCGAATGCATGGGCGTGACTTCGTAGTCGATCACTGATCCCAGCAGGAACAGCACGGCCTTAGCGTCGATTACGATGGAGACGCCATTGTCTTCTACCCGCTCATCGTTCGGACTGACGGCGTCGACATAGTCCATCGTGTATTCCATGCCCGCACAGCCGGCGTTCTTCACGCCCACGCGCAGGAAGCCGACACCCTTGTCAAACATCACTTCCCGAACGCGCGCCGCGGCGGCGTCGGAGAGGGTCACAACCTTGGGGCGGGGGCGTCTGGCCATCTGTCCTAAATGGTTACCACGTGCAGGGCTTACAACATGTTGAGGGCGAGGCGGGCTTCATCGCTCATCCGCGAGGGGTCCCAGGGCGGCTCGAACACGATTGTCGCCTTGGCCGAATTCACGCCCACAACCTTCCGGGCGGCATCCTCCACCCAGACCGGCATCTCGCCCGCCACGGGGCATGCGGGTGCGGTCAGGGTCATCTCGATATCGACATGCCGGTCGTCATTGATATCGACCTTGTAGATCAGGCCGAGCTCATAAATATCCACCGGGATTTCCGGGTCGTAGACCTTTTTCAGCTCCTGGATCAGGTCATCCGTGATCCGGTCGAGCTCCTCCTGCGGGATGGCCGATGCTTTCGCACCGCCCTCAGCGTCCGGAGCGGCATTGGCGATCGGGTGATGCAGGTCGTCAGCCATGATCCCTCTATGACAGCATAGCCCGGGCCTTGGAAAGCGCCTCCACGAACACGTCGACTTCTTCGAGCGTATTGTAGAGCGCAAAGCTCGCCCTGGCCGTCGCGCTAACCCCTAGATGGGACATCAGGGGCTGGGCGCAATGATGGCCGGCCCGAATCGCGACCCCGTAGCGATCCAGAATCTGCGCCAGATCGTGCGGATGAGCCCCCTCAACCGAAAAAGCCAGAACCGGACCCTTCCCCGGCGCGGTTCCATGCAGGGTCAGCCCATTAACCGAACGCAGTGCCTCGGTGGCCCGCGCCAGCAAGGCCTGCTTGTGCGCATGGATCGCCTGCCGGTCCTGAGACTCCAGCCAGGTTATGGCCGCGCCGAGACCGATGGCCTCCACGATGGGCGGCGTGCCGGCTTCGAAACGATGCGGCGCGCTGTTGTAGGTGACCACGTCCCGGGTGACCGTCTCGATCATCTCACCGCCGCCCTCGAAGGGCGGCATCGCGTCCAGCCTGGCGCGCTTGCCATATAGGAACCCGATCCCGGTCGGCCCGTAAATCTTGTGCCCCGTGCCGACATAGAAGTCTGCGTCCAGCGCGCGAACATCGACGACGAGGTTCACCGCCGCCTGGCATCCATCGAGCAGGACATCCGCGCCGACTGCGTGCGCCATGTCGATAGCGGTCTTCACGTCCGGCACGGTGCCGAGCACGTTCGACATGTGCGTCAGCGCCAGCAGCTTCGTGCGCGGGCCCAGTTGCCTCGCCAGACTGTCCATATCGAGCGAGCCGTCTGGCAGCGTATCAACCCACTTCAGCACCGCACCCTTGCGCTCACGCAGGAAGTGCCACGGAACGATGTTGGAATGATGCTCCATGATCGAGAGCGCGATCTCGTCGCCGGGTTTGATGTTGGCGCCGATGCCCGCAGCCACGATGTTGACCGCCTCGGTGCCGCCCTTGGTGAAGATGATCTCTTCCACCGCGCCAGCATTGATGAACCGACGCACGGACTCGCGCGCGGCTTCGTAGGCCTGCGTTGTCTCGTTCGCCATCGTGTGGATGCCGCGATGCACGTTGGCGAAGCTGGTGCGCATCTGGTTCGCCATCGCGTCGATCACGGCATTCGGCTTCTGCGCCGACGCCGCGTTATCGAAGTAAACCAGCGGTTTCCCATGCACCGTGCGGCTCAGCACAGGGAACTCCTTGCGGATGGCATGGACGTCGAACGTCATGCCCGCGTCCCCAGCCAACGATCAATCCGCGCCTC
>CALRWU020000236.1:0-5716 GCA_943371945.1 Azorhizobium sp. AG788 | reverse complement strand
GTCGAGCTTCTGAACTGCGCCGGACGCGAAATCACCCCATTCCGGGACGCCATTTCCGTTGGGATTTCCGGTGCGCGCGAAGTTGACCCAGTATTGCGACATCGTCTTCTGCAGATCGGTGCGCTCCGCATTTTGCAGGTCGAGCATGTTGAAGACGTAGGGGAGTTCGGCAGCGTGCGCCGCGCCCTGATTGAGGCTGAGCGGGTACTTGCCGTCGATGATGCCGATGATCGGGATCGCGGTCTGGTCGCGGAACTCGTACATCCACGTGGGCGAACCCTGCGCCTTGATGCGGGACGAGACGTTGAGACCGTTGCACGAGAAGGTGGCATCGGTTGCAAGCGCGGTCGCTGCAAGGCTGGCCTGAAAGTCCGTGTCCGTCCCGTAGCTGGCGAGCGGATAGTCCTTAGAGCTGAGTTGCGATCCGGAAACGCCGAGGCCTCCGCCGGCGGCCAGCGCGTTGACCGTCATCGGGTAGGCTGCCGCTTTCATCAGGTAGCGCTTGTCGGCGGGATCGAGATTTGGCGGGTTCGCCTTGGTGCGGGACGCGAGTTCGTTCATTGCAAAGAACAGCGCGAATTCATCCTGGTTCGATCCGTTGATGACAGGGACCTTGTTATTGCGGCCGGCGGCGAACGTGTCCTTGATCGTGGCGGGCAAGACCTTGCCGTCGATCGACGGGACCGGGTTGTTGATGTTCACCGCGAAGGCGGTGGCGAGCTGGTTGCGGACGAGCGCATCCGACAGGCCGCGCAGGCAGGCGGCGGTGATCGCATCGACACTGCAGCCCGGCAGGTTGCTGGCCGTCAGGATCACCTTCTCGGCGATGGCGGTGCTTTTCTTTTCGAGCTCGGCCTGTGTGAGCTGGCTGCTGACGCCGTAGGCGCCGCTCTGGATGATAGCCTTGTTGAAAAGGCCCGCCGACAGAGGGGACGCGAGGTGGGTCAGCACGCTGAAACCGCCGGCGCTCTCGCCGAAGATGGTGACGTTTTTCGTGTCACCGCCGAACTGCGCGATGTTGGCCTGCACCCAGCGCAGGGCGGCCTGCTGGTCCATGATGCCGTAATTGCCGACGCTGCCGTCCGCATCGCGTAGCGCCGGGTGGCCGAGAAAGCCCATGGCCCCGAGGCGGTAGTTGATGGCGACGACGATAACGCCTTTCGACACGAGCGGCGTGGGGTCGGCGTAGACGGAGGCAGCGCCGGTATTGAAGGCGCCGCCATGGATCCAGACCATCACGGGGAAGGGGCCAGGTCCGGTGGGCGCGTGGACGTCGAGATAGAGGCAATCCTCGCTGTCGCCATTGACGCGGAAGGGGCTGTCGCCCGTCTGCAGGCAGGACGCAGCGGACTTCGTGTTGGTGAGCGGGACGCTCCAGCTTGCGGCGGGTTGCGGCGCACGCCAGCGAAGGTCGCCGGTCGGCGGGGCGGCATAAGGGATCGCGAAGTAGGACTTCATCGCGGCGCGCTCGACGGCAGTCACAGGGCCGCTGGCGGTCATCGCGGTGTCAGGCGCAGCGGCCTCCCCGCCCATGCCGGCGCACGCCGCGAGGACCGCAATCGCACCGCTTGCGAGCAGGGCTATTCCAACTGAGAGCTTGCGCGTCCTGCGTGCGGTCATGGCATTCCTCCGTGCGGCACGTGCCTGCCGCTTGGGACACGACTTACAGGACTTGTGACGGGGAGCGCCAATTAAAAGAGCGCGTCCTACCGCGACAGCAGTTCGAACTGGTTGCCGTCCGGGTCGAGCAAGAAAGCGTAGGAGAGCCCCTCCCCGGTTTTTGCCGCGGGGCGCATCAGCTTGGCGCCGGCTGCGGTGGCGCGGGCGATGGCGGCGTCCATGTTGGGCACGGACACGATCAGCGCGGCCATGCCGCCGGGCGGCATGTCCTTGCCGCGCGTGGCGATGACGATGGGCGTGGCGGTGGATTTCTTCGCGAGTTCGGGCGTCGAGCCGGAGTTGAGGACGATTTCCTTGAAGGTCGCGGAGTCCACCGGTCGGCGGGTCTCAGACATGCCAAAGGCCTGCGCGTAGAAGGTTGCAAGCGCTTCCGGATCAGTCGCGAGGACGCGAATGGAGCGAACGGAGATACCGGTTTCCTGCGCGAAGGCGACAGGTGCGGCTGCAAGGCCGGCCATAACGAGGCTGGCGGCAATCAACAGTGACTTCATCTGCATCTCTCCCCTCGCGGCGTCTGGTGCGACCGCTGTAGGGCGCATCAGACCCCCAGAGCGGCGGCAGGGCAAGTCACGGGCTGACGATCAGTTGCCGAATATCAATTGAAGGGGTGATCGCCGCTTTCGGTGCGGCGGAAGGTGATGCGGCCGACCTCGTTGATCATGGTATTCGAGTCAACAAAGGTGCGGACGGTCGCCGACAGGGGCTGGCCATTGTCGTCGATGGTGAACAGCTTGAAGCGCTGCTTGTCGATCGGCTCGATCCGGTAGCGCCCGGTCTGGGTGACAGGGGGGGCGGGTACGCCACGGATCTCCATACGGTTCTTCGTCTGGTAAGAGCCGTCCGTATTGAATACGGCCGTGATCTCGCCCCGCACGTCGCCGGACAAGGTTTCAGCGTGCCACTCGCCAACAAGCGTGTGAGCCAGGCTGGCTGGTTTCTGTTTGCCACGGAACAACATGGCTCTAGTCCCTTCGAAAGGCATGCCAGCACACGTAGCGCTGCGCGCCAACAGCCGGCGACAGTTCCACGCGGCGGGTCGCGCCATGAGAAATTCGCCGTGGGCCACACATCCATGGCATGTCAACCTTACTGACCAGTTGAATCTTACGGATCGTCCATGACTTTGAGCCCACATCCTGTGACCGGAGGCTGCCAGTGCGGCCAGATTCGCTACGCCATGCAGGTCGACAGGGTGGAGAAACCGCACGTTTGTCATTGCCGGATGTGCCAGAAGGCGACGGGTGGGCTGTTCGCCGCGCTGGCCGGATGCTCCAAGTCGGCGCTGCAATGGACAAAAGGCAAGCCCGCCTTCTTCGCCTCGTCCAATCTTGCAACACGCGGGTTCTGTCGCGACTGCGGCACGCCGCTGACGTTCAGCTACAATACGCCGGATGCGCGAATCTACGTCACCATCGGTTCGATGGACGATCCGGCGCTGGCCGGCATCGAGGTGCAGTACGGGGTGGAATCGAAAATCCCGTGGGTCCGGTTCTGCGAGAACGTCCCGAGCGAGGTAACAGGCGACAGCCCGGCGGCGCAGGAGTTCTTCGCGGGGATGGAGAACAATCAGCGATAGGCCACTGCTGGGTCGAGCAAGGCTAGATCGAGATCGCCACGATCCTGGCCTCAGTAGCCCCGGCCTCGATCTCCTCGCCGACACCCTTCCCCATCATGGCGCGCGCAAGAGGCGACACCCAGGACAGCAGGCCGTTGGCGGGATCCGCTTCATCCTCCCCGACAATGCGGTATGAGGAACGCTGGCCATCCGCACGCTGGAGGTTAACCGCCGAACCGAACGTGACTTCGGCTGACCCGGTGGGCGCTGGCTGCACCTGCGCGCTGTTGCGGCGGGCCGTCCAGTAGCGGAGTTCGCGGGCGGCGGCCTCTTTGTCGTCCTTGGCAAGAGCTTCAGCATGCGCATCGCTGTAACGGACAATCTCAGCCTCGATCAGGCTCAGCCCGCGCTGGCTGACGAGATTTGGAAAGTTGGAGACTTCGCGGTCCGGAAGTTCCGGCACGCCATCGTCGTCACTTTCCCTGGTGAAGGCCTTGCTCATGAACCGGAATCTAGGGTGGGCGTGGGGTTTCGCCTAATTCCTTACTCAAGTCTTACCCGAAACCGCGCAGTTTTGGGCCAGGATTTCGTGCAATCCTGACCAAGATTCACTATCTAGGTCCGTACAGTTTCCGGAGCATACCGGCTTGAACAGCAAGCGTGTTCTTCTCATCGTCGGTGGCGGCATCGCGGCTTACAAGTCGCTGGAGCTGATCCGACTGCTGTCGAAGGACGGCATCGCGAGCCGCGTTATCCTCACCAAAGCCGGCGCGGAATTCGTGACGCCGCTATCGCTGGGGTCGCTGTCCGGCGACAAGGTCTACCAGGAACTCTTCAGCCTCACCGACGAAGCCGAGATGGGGCATATCGAGCTGTCGCGTTCGGCTGATCTCGTTGTGGTGTGCCCGGCAACGGCTGATCTTATGGCCAAGGCCGCCAATGGTCTCGCCAACGATCTCGCCTCCACCACATTGCTCGCGACTGACAAGCCGGTGCTGATGGTTCCGGCGATGAACGTGCGCATGTGGGAGCACGCCGCGACCAAGCGCAATGTGGCGCAGCTTCAGGCCGACGGCGTCACAGTGTTGACGCCGGATGTCGGGCCTATGGCGTGCGGCGAGTTTGGTCCTGGTCGTCTGCCTGAACCCGAGCGCATCCTGAAAGAAATTCGCCGCATGCTGGCGGGACCCGCTGGCTTTGGTCCGCTGGCCGGATTCCGCGCCGTGATCACGGCAGGACCTACGCGCGAGCCGCTTGATCCGGTGCGGTTCATCTCCAACCATTCGTCAGGCAAGCAGGGCTATGCGATCGCCGAAGCGCTGGCGCGCCTTGGCGCCGACGTGCGTCTCGTAACCGGACCAACGCAGTTGCCGATCCCCGACGGCGTGACGGCTGTGCGTGTCGAGACGGCCGTTGAGATGCACGAGGCCGCGAAGGCAAACCTGCCGGCGGACATTTTCGTGGGCGTGGCAGCGGTGGCCGACTGGCGCCCGGCTGCGCGCGCGCGGGGCAAGCTGAAGCTGAAAGGTGGCGCAGAGGACAAGGTGGCGCTGCAGCTGGTCGAGAATCCGGACATCCTGAAATCCATCGGCACACGGAAGAAGGATCGACCGCGCTTGGTGATAGGCTTTGCGGCGGAAACCAGTGACGTCGAGAAGCACGCCAAGGGCAAGCTGACCCGCAAGGGCTGTGACTGGGTGATTGCCAACGACGTTTCCGGCGATGTGATGGGGGGCTCCGACAACGAAGTGCTGCTGATCTCGAAAGCGGGCACGGAGCGTTGGCCGCGCATGAGCAAGGCCGAGGTCGCGCTGAAGTTGGCCGAGCGGATCGCGGACAACTTCCACGATCCGGAAACTGTATGACCCGTTAGCGCGGCGGAATAGCGCGGTTTTCCCCGGTGGCCTCAGCGCCTCCCAGGCCCTAGATCAAAATCATGATCCGCCACATTGTCTTTTTCACGCTGAAAGACCCGCGCGAGGCGCCGGAAATCATCACGCATCTCAAGCGTCTGGGCACGATTCCCGGCTCGACGCTTTTTGAGGTCACGCAGAATCGCAAGGCGGACCTGTTCGGCAACGAGATCGACATCGTCGTCTATGCCGAGTTTCCCGACATCGACGCGCTGCATGCCTACAAGAAGCATCTGACCTACATGGACGTGACCAACACTGTGCGGCCGCGTCGCGAGCTTCGGTTTGCAGCGGATGTTGAGGCCTGAGCTGTGGAGAGAGGGCGTTCGCGCTCGCCCTGTTCCGCTTCCCGCGCTAATCAAGGCGAGCTTTCTGGAGCCGCCTCATGACCGTCACCATCCGCATCGTCCCGTTGCCGCACTTCGAGGGCCTTGCCCTCCCCGCTTACGAGACCGCCGACGCAGCCGGCATGGACCTGCGCGCGGCTGTGCCTGATGGCGAGCCGATGACGCTGAAGTCGGGTGAGCGCGCAATGGTGCCGACCGGCCTCACCATCGCCCTGCCGCCG
>CALRWU020000235.1:0-5732 GCA_943371945.1 Azorhizobium sp. AG788 | reverse complement strand
ACGGGTCCCGCGCTGGACCTCTATCTCGGATCAGCGCCGGGCGCCGGCACGGCTGCCTATCGCCCGATCGATGTCGGTCCGCGCAAGACGGAAGTCGAAAACCTGTCGACGCGTTTGCTTGTCGGCCTGCGCGGGGACTTTGCGGATTGGGACTGGGAATCGGCGCTGCTCTACAGCGAAGCCTCGACCAAGGACCGCGAGATGCGCGTGTCCAATATGCTGTTCCAGCAGGCGCTGGGCCGTTCCACGCCGGATGCGTACAACCCGTTCAACGGCGGCTGCGTCGGCGATCTTGCGTCCGGCGACTGCACGCGCAATCCGCGCGCGGTGATCGACAGCTTCCTCGTGCCCGTCACGCGGAAGAACAACACATCGCTTGCCTCGTGGGACTTCAAGTTGTCGCGGCCGGATGTGTTCACGCTGTGGGCCGGAGACGTTGGCGCGGCCATCGGTGTCGAGACGCGGCGCGAGACCTACAGCGACGATCGCGATAGCCGGCAGGACGGCACGGCGCAGTTCACCGACATCATCAGCGGCCTCACCACCAACGACCTGCAGGGCAACTCCGCGTCGCGCGACACGCGCGGGAGCACCAATGTCCAGTCCGGCTATATCGAGCTGCAGGTTCCGCTGGTGTCGAATGATATGGCGATCCCGCTGGTGCAGTCGATCGATATGCAGCTCGCCGCGCGCTACGAGCATTTCGACACGTTTGGCGATGTGACCAAGCCAAAGGTGGCTCTGAGCTGGCGACCATTCGACTTCCTGCTGTTCCGCTCCGCATGGTCGGAAGGCTTCCGCGCGCCGAACCTGCAGCAACAGAATGAGACCGGGCTGCAACGCATCAACAACCGCACTGACCTGATCTTCTGCGAAGCGGACCTGCGCGCCGGACGCATCACGCAGGCCCAGTTCACCACCACCTGCCCAACCCGCCCGCAGACGGGCGTCACCTCAAACCGCCAGGGCTCGCAATCGCTGCAACCCGAAGAATCCACGAACTTGTCCTACGGCTTCGTGCTCGAAAGCACCTTCATGCCTGCGGAGTGGGGCAAGGTGAGCTTCACCGCAGACTGGTGGCGTATCGAGCAGGAAAATGTCGTCGGCATTTTCGGTGACGATAATCACATCCTGCTGGACTACGTGCTGCGCCTGAACGGCGGATCGAACTCGGCCGTCGTGCGCGCAGCGCCCGATGCGGATGACATCGCGGCGTTCGCCGGAACCGGCATCGCGCCGGTCGGCGACATCCTGTTCGTCAACGACAATTACCTGAACCTCGACAAGCGGACGGTGCAGGGTCTCGATCTGGGCCTCTACTACGATCTCGACGACACGCCGGTCGGTAATTTCTCTTTCCGCGTTAACGCGGCGCTGCTCGACAAGTTCTTTCAGGGCGTGTCGCCGAATGGCGAGATCATCAACGCTGCCGTGGCGGCGGGCGACATCTCAACCCTGCTTGGCGCCAACGGGCAGGGCGACCTAGTTCGCGACTTCGGCCGGCCAGAGTGGCGCTATTCGGCCTCGCTGTCGTGGGACTACGATGCGTGGGGCGCTGCGTGGTTCACGTCGTATGTCGGTGACGTCTACGACGACTTCAACACGCTGAACGGCCAGCCCTGGATCATCGACGAGTATCAGACGCACAATCTCTATGTGCAGTACGAATTCGACCACGATACGGACGCGCCCATGCGTGTGCGGGTTGGCGCTCGCAACCTGTTCGACGAGACGCCGCCGCTGGCTGATACCAACTTCGGTTTCCTCGGGGAGCTGCACAATCCGCAAGGCCGGTTCGTGTATGTGAACGTGCGGAAGACGTTCTAGGCGCTACTTCGAAAAATACTCGATCAACGCATCGGCCGCTGTTGCGCCAAGCTTGCGCGCGTCGGCGGTTGGGATCTGGTCCCAGAGCTCGACGGTGATGCCGGGCGCCTTCAGCGCTTCGAGCGCCCAGCCTTTCGAGGTGCCGCCATTGGGGTTGTGGTTGTAACTCCACTCGGGGGGCGCGCTCAGCTTTGAGTCAAACGTCTGCTTCAGAAAGGGCAGGAAGGAGATGGTAGGCGAGGCGGCGTCCAGCGGTGGCGCGTAGATCACGGTCTTGTCGGTGGAGTGGAAGTCCATCATCGACACGACGCGACGGCCGCCCGCTGCGGCGACGATCCATTGCGACAGGGCCCTGGTTTCCGGTTGGGAGAACTGACCCCAGTCGCGATTGAGATCAATGCCGCCCGCGTTGAGCCGCCAATTGCCTTCGTCAACGCCGTCAGGATTAGGCATTGGTGCGATGATGATGCGATAGCGATTGCGGAAGGTGGAGCCCAGGTCGTCGTTCCGCTTCAGCAGCCGCTCGAGGAAGCCGCGATACGCCTCCTGTCCGCTGGTCTCGGGCGGATGCTGCCGCGTCAGGACGACGATCGCCTCCAGCGAGCCGGGGCCAACGAAGCCGACGAGCGGGCGGCCTTCCAGGGACTCGCCATACTTCATCTCGGTGAAGCCGAGGCCGGCGAGAGCGCCACGCGTCCAGTCCAGATTGTCATTCGCCGATGAGATCGGCTGGCCAGCGATCCAGGTGGGGCCTGTGGCGAGATCGAGCTTCAGGGTGGCGCGTGACTTCTTCTCGTTGAGCGTCACCTGGCTCTCAGCGAGTTTGCGCCAGTTGCGCCCGTCTGTGCTGACATAAGGCGCGTAGCGGTGGGTGTAATCCGTATAGTCCAGCGTAATGGTCGCGGCGCGCGGCGCCCCTGTCGTGACGCGGAACGCGAACCAGGGGCTGGGGTTTATGCCTTCGACATAGGCGGGCTCGTGGTCCACCGAGACGACGATCGACCCATCTGGGCCGATGATGCAGTCATGGCGACCTGCCGCTGAGAAGTCGATATCCACTGTGAGGCCTGAGCCAGCGCAGATGCCCTGCGGCGCTGCGCCGAAGCTGGGCATTTCCGGGATGTACTGACAAGCGCCGAATGCCAATGGCAACGTGGCCAGCGCACCAAGTCGAACGAGCCCCCCGGCATGTATCATTGGTCGGTTGCATCCTCGGTTTCCGCGATGCGGTGACCCATCAACTGGTTGGGGAACGAATAGTTCCCCTCGTGGCAGGCGTATTCGTAGACTGGTCCAGGCATGGCGTTGAAGGCGACCTCGGCGCGGATCGGCGCCTCGAAAATTGTCGGCTCGTTGATCTCGAACGCATAGACGAGCTGCGTGTCGCTGATGCGACGGAAGCGTTCGGTCAGGTGCATGGTCTCAGGGGCGCCGCGGAAGGCGAGGTCGGGTCGGAAGTTGGTCGTCTCGATGACGAGGGTGTCGCCCTCGTAGTGACCGAGCGAGTCGCCCATCCATGGCCGGATCACATCGGGCCGGTGTTTGCCGGCGAGCGGAATGATCCGAACATCGTGGATCATCTCGACAAGGATAACGACGTAATCCGGCGTCTGTATAATCTGGTAATTGTTATTGTACCCCACCGGCATCATGGGCGGGCCGAGTAGCGAGCCGTAATCGCGCAGGCAGCGTTCGGCGAGCGTCATGCCTTCCGGATGATCGCCGCGCGCATAGCCGATGCCGAGCGGAAGCTGGGCGATGCGATCGGCGCGGGCGGCTTTTGCGGCTGGCGTCAACTCGGGCAGCTGGCCGTTGGCGGGGGAGACAACGAAGGAGGTGCGGTGTTCGTCGCCGATGACCATTTCATCTTCGGCTTCGGCAGCCTCTTGTGGGGTCATTACCAGGCGATCACCGAATTTCGGGTCGCGCTCGAGGTTGGTCGCGGTGGCGTGCGTCCAGTAGCCGGCGAGATCGGGCTGCGCAGCTGCATTGGCCTGCGCGTTCGCAACGGACATCAGCGACGCGGTTGCGAAGGCGAGAGGGACGAGGGCGGACGGGATCAGCTTCATGGGCGGACAGTGCCCCCCCGCAAGATGGCGGTAAAGGGCGGCGATCCGGCAGCATGTGAGCAAAACTGCTCGTTTCAAGCAGATGCGTGTTTTCCCGGCTCGGCGTAGGAAAAGTCAGGCAGTCAGGAGATCGCGCCATGAACATGAACAGCGTTGCCTTGCTTGCAGCGTGGGCCGCTCTGGCCGGCGCGCTCATTCCGGTCATGGCGGCCTTGCAGGGAACGCTCGGGCGGACGATCCAGTCCCCGATACATGCGTCGCTGATCGCGGTGGGCATGTCGTTCGTCGCGGTGGGATGCGTGTTTGCGCTGTTCCGGCCGGCGATGCCCTCCGGCAACCTGTTCGCAGCCGTGCCGCCGCTGGCCTGGTTCGGAGGCATGGCCATGGCGTTCTATGCGATCAGCGCAACATTCGTGACGCCGAACTTCGGGGTCGGGAATTTCGTGATGTGCGTTGTGATAGCGCAGCTGGTGATGTCGACGCTGATCGACCAGTTCGGCCTGTTCGGCGCGCCTGTTCATGTGGTGGATCTGAAGCGTGCGGCCGGGCTTGCCCTGCTTGGGTGTGGCGCCGCGCTGGTCGCGCTCAGGTAGATGAGCGGATCTGCCGGGGATCGAAATACAGGCATTCACGGCGGATACGGTCGCCATCCCAGGTCTGCATCGCCACCGTATCGACCAGGCGCTTGCCGACGCCTGCGACATCGAATTCAAACTGCCAGTTGATGAAGACGATGTCGCCGTTGATTGCGAAGCGCTCGACCTTGCGAACGTGGATCTGGCCGTAGCGGACAAGCAGGTCCATCTCGTACGCGATCAGGGCATCACGGCCGACACGAGGCGGATCCCGGTTTTCCTGAATGCTTGCGTCGTCATGATAGAAGTGTGCAAGCGCGCCGACATAGTCCTGCTGCTCAACCCGACGGATCAGGGAGCGCACCAGCGCCTGGGAGGGCCCCTTGCCCCCATTGGCGTAGTGCAACACCGAAGCCGTACGCATGGGCTCGAGGAACAATTCCGTCGTCATTTGCCCAACCCGCTTTGCAGACCAAGCGGGCTGCGAGGCGATGTTTCACAGCCGAGGTTAACATCTGGTGTGCGGACGTTAAGCTGTGTGTCTGCGCCGCAGGGTATCCCCCGTGGTTTCAGCGCTTGGGCGGCACAACCGGGAGCGAGGATGACAGGCCGCCGTCCACGGGCAGGACCTGACCGTTCACATAAGAAGCGTCGTCGGAGGCCAGGAACAGGGCGACTTTCGCAATTTCCTCCGGCTGGCCGGCGCGGCGCATGGCGTTGAGCTGGCCGATCTTGTCGTCGGTGCCTTTCTCGCGGGCGCGGTCGAAGATCGGCTGGGTCATACCGGTTTCGATGAGGCCGGGAGCGACGCCGTTCACGCGCACGCCGGTCCCGGCAAGCTGGTTGGCGGCGAGCGAGACCAAGGAGATGACGCCGGCTTTCGAAGCGGAGTAGGCGGGCGAGCCGGCGCCGTTGCGAATGCCGGCGACGCTGGCGGTGCAGACGATCGCGCCCTTGCCTTGCTTGATCATGTGTGGCGCGCCGAGCTGGATGGCGAGCATCGGTCCGATGAGGTTGACCTGCAGGATGTTGAGCCACTGGTCTTCGGTCTGTTCGAACAGGCCGGGCGTGCCGCCGGAGATTCCGGCGTTGGCGTAGATGATGTCGAGCTTGCCGTTCGTGCTGAGCGCGAGGTCGATCAGCTTCTGCACGTCAGACGATTTGCCTGCGTCCATCTCGAGGGCGATTGCCTTGCCGCCGGCAGCGGTGATGTCGGCAACGGTCTGGTTGACGCCAGCGACCTTGTCGGCGGCGATGACAG
>CALRWU020000234.1:0-5763 GCA_943371945.1 Azorhizobium sp. AG788 | reverse complement strand
GACCAGCCGTGGCGACACCAATGTTTCGATGTCCGGGCTGTTCGGACTTGGGGAGTCGCTGCCGTCGCAACGCTCGCGGTCGCTGGCGATACGCAATGACATTCTCGCCGATCCCAACAAGCTGGGCACAGCGCAGGCGGATCTGGCTGGCGCTGCTGCCGGCGCGCGCGTGCTCTCGCCAGGGGATGGTCGGGGCGCGCTGGCAATCGAAGCGGCCGGGACGAAGTCACGCCCGTTCGCGAACGCAGGCGGGCTGACCAGCCAGGTCACCTCCGTGATGGACTATGCCGCGCGTCTGGCCGGTCATGCCGGGGTGCGTGCTGAGGCACTGGATTCTGCCAGGGCCGCAGCCCAGTCGGTGCGGCAGGAAGTGAAGGACCGGCGCTCGAGCGAAGAGGGCGTCAACCTCGACGAAGAGCTGGTCAAGATGACGACCTACCAGCAAGCCTATGCCGCCGCCTCCCGCATGATCCAGGCGGCGCGCGATCTGTACGACATCGTCCTGAATATGGTCTGAGGAAGATAAGCCATGACACGTATCTCTTCCGCGATGATCCCGATGTCCGCCATGAACGACATCAGCAAGGCCCAGCAGGAGCTGGTCGAGGCTGCGCGCCAGAGCTCGGCGCAGACCCGGGCGAACGACCTCAAGGGCTATGGCCGTGAAGCGCAGACGCTGGTCTCGGCGCAAAGGCTGATCGCGCGGATGGATGGATTCCAGGCGACGACTCGCGAGCTGAACACGCGCATGCAAATTCAGGACGTGGCGCTGGGCCGTTCGGCGGAAGCGGTGAGCAAGCTCAAGAAGGACCTGTTCCAGAACATCGGCCTCAACAAGGGCGAAGGCGTTCGCGCGCAGCTGGATGAGGCGTTCTCGGTTCTTAAGGATGCGATGAACACAAATCTCGGCGGCCGCTATCTGTTCGGCGGGGTGATGAATGATCGCGCGCCGATTACCGCGACCTCGCTGGATGATCTGGCCGCACAGCAACTGACCGATGTGATCGAGCAGGGCGCCGAGTCGCAGACGATGCGCGTCGAGGAGGGCCGCACGCTGCAGGCTGGCGTCGTGGCGGACGATGTGATCTCCGGCGCGATGGCGTCGATCAAGCGTCTGGCCGAGATGGATGCAGGCCCCGATGGTCCGTTCGGCGGCGACCTGACCGACACGCAGCGGTCGGCGATCCAGGCGGAGCTGACGAATCTCAACACGGCTTTCAACACAATTCTCAGCGCGCAGTCCGAAAACGGCCGGCTGAGCAAGGAAGTCGACTCGGCAACGACGCGTCTCACCTCGCGCATGAATGCGCTGGATGAGGCGGTGGGCGGCATCGTGAATGTCGATCTGGCCGAAGTGGCCGTGCGGTTGAACCAGGCCCAGTTTGCCTATCAGGCGTCGTCGAGCGTGTTCAACACGCTGCGCGGGCTGACCCTGCTGGACGTGCTGAGGTAGTCTCGGCGCTCTCAATTCGCTCCCTTTTGCGCCGCAAGAAGTCTTGCGGCGGCGGCTTGCTTCCGGCTGGCGGAGTGGCAGGCTGCCGAAAACAGATGTCCGAGGGAGGACCCGAACCTTGATCCGCAAACTCATGACCGGCGTTGCGCTTGCGATGCTGACCACTGGTGTCGCCAATGCGCAGGTCGCGTGCGAATCGCTGAAGGGGTATCTCGCGCCCGATGTGAAGATCACCGGGGCGGCGGCTTCCAAGTCTCCCGTGCCGCTCTGCAAGATAGACGGGGTCATCGGGAAGGAGATCAACTTCTCCATCTGGCTGCCGGATGCGTGGAACGGGAAATTCGTGATGGGCGGGCAGGGCGGCTTTGCCGGCCGCGTCGAGAGTCAGACGCTCGGCATGGGCGTGCTGCAGAAGGGCTATGCCACAGCGGGGACGGACACGGGGCACAGTGGCCCCGCCGGATCGACCGACGGCGCGTGGGCTTTGGGCGACATGGAGCGCATCGTCAATTATGCGCACGCGGCGATCCATCGCGTGACCGTGACGTCGAAGTCCATCGTGCAGTCGCGCTATGGACGCGCGCCAGAGCGATCCTATTTCGCCGGCTGCTCCAATGGCGGGCGCGAGGCGCTTCAAGCGGCGCAGCGCTATCCGAATGACTTCGATGGAATCGTGGCGGGCGCGCCTGCGACCGACTTCCTCAATGTCACCGCCGGGTTCTCCAACATCACGCAGAAGATGTACCCCGATCCGAAAAAGCTGGCTTCGCCGGTTCTCGACAAGCCGGCGCGGGAGATTCTGTCGAAGGCCGTGCTCGACAAGTGCGACGCGCTGGACGGGCTGAAGGATGGCATCATGGCCGATCCGCGCGCGTGCACGTTCGACGTCAAGACGATCCAGTGCAAGGCGGGGCAGAACAGCGCCTGCCTGACGCCGCAACAGGTGGTCGCCGTTGAGGCGATCGTGAAGCCGCCGAGCGCGAAGAACGGCGTGCCTTACTATCTCGCTTTTCCGTATGGCGGCGAGACGAACGATGCCGGTTGGGGCACGTGGCTGGCAGGGCGCAAGGACGGCATTGGACCGGGGCAACCGAGCCTGGCGTTCGGATTTTCGGCCGGGTTCATGCGCTACTTCCTGACGCAGGATCCGACCTGGGATCACTCGCGCACCAACCTCGCGACACTGCCGGGCGAGATGAAAGCCCTGAATGCGACGCTGTCGCCGACCAACCCGGACCTGTCGGCGTTTCGTGGTCATGGCGGCAAGCTGCTGATGTATCACGGCTGGTCGGACTCGGCGCTGTCGCCGTTCATGAGCATCAAGTATCTCGATAGCGTCTACGCGAAGGATACCACGGCGAAGAGCGATGTGCGCATGTTCATGCTGCCGGCGGTGGGTCACTGCCTCGGCGGACCGGGTCCGGATCGCGTCGATTATATCGATGCGCTCGACACATGGGTGAGCACGAAGACGGCGCCGGATGAGCTGATCGCCAGCTTCCCGGCGGGCGGCTCGCGCAAGCTGTGCGCGTATCCGAAGAAGGCCGTCTATTCGGGAACGGGCGACGGCAAGAGCCCGGATCAGTTCAAGTGCGAATAGGCTGAGCGCGGGCATGCGGGTGCGGTCTCGCTGATGCGGTCAGCGAGGTGGGTTGCGTTAGATTTTGGCTGAGATGCAGGGGCGGTCCGCGTGCGCAGAACGCGAGACCCCCTCCGTCATGCGCGTGAAGAACGCGCATGCCACCTCCCCCAGTCGCACAGCGACTGAGGGAGGCAAGGCGCCGGGGCCTGTTGCCTCCACCGGCGAAGCCGGGGGAGGTGGCACGCGACGCAGTCGGGTGACGGAGGGGGAAGCTGCGCGCGTTCATTAGCTCGCGCTGGCCGATGCCGAAGCGTTCGCGGATGTGGTCGACATACGAGTCGACGATCGCGTTCATGTTGCGGAAAGCGTGTGCGAAGTCGCGCAGACGCTTCTGCGTGTAGGACCAGTCTGTCGAGGGCGGGAAGACTTCGAGGGTGACGCCGCGGGGATGCCAGCCGATGCGACGGTAGGCCTGGCGCCAGAGCGCATAGTCGAGCCTTGCTTCGGCGAGCGCGAGCAGGAGCGCGAAGCGGTCGCGGATGCTCTGGCTGGCCTGGGAGGCGGTCGCAGCTTTCCGTGCGCTGGTCATCGCGAAGATGATCAGCGTCCAGAAGCTGAGCATGACTCCCATCAGGGCCGGGACGTCACGCAGCAGCCACAGAGGGAAGCTCCGACGTTTCATGGGCATGAGTTTAAACCCGCCGCGAGCCCGGCCGGTTTGCGGTGTGGATTCCCGCATATTTTTGCGGGCAAGTTGTTGAATGCGCGGCAGAATTTTTCTGGCTATCCGCCGAATCTGGACACCCGCCTTCCAACAAAAGGGGGCGTAACGCCTCGCTCCCTGGTCTGGCATTTGAGTGTGGAAATGAGGTAGGCCCCAGGAATGGCAGAGGGTGTTGAATTTCCGCGGCCGCCGAACAAGCCGGATGACGAGTCCTGCTGTCACCGGGGCTGTAGCCCCTGTATTTTCGACTATTACTGGGACGCACTCGCGCGCTGGGAGCAGCTTGTGCGGGAGCGGGGCGGCGATCCGGACGCCGTATTGCTGAGCCTCGGGCGCCAGCGATAGGCAGGTAATTCCGGGTTCCAGGGAACGTCTCTCCAGACCAGCCATTTCAAGGACGTGGTGGTTCCGGAGATTTCGTGATGACCCTTCGCCAGTTCCTTGCCGTTTCCGCCGGTGGCGTCGGTCTCGCACTTGCCGCCTGTGCGGCCCCCACGTCGGAACCCGTCTCGGTCGCCATGGGAGTTGATCCGAGCCTCGAGCAACCGTCAGCAACACTCTTGCCCACCGTGAAAATTGCAGAAGCCGTCGGCTGGAGCGCGGGACAAATGCCCGTCGCTGCAGAGGGTCTTGAAGTCACCGCGTTTGCGACCGGCCTGGATCACCCGCGCTGGTTGAACGTGCTGCCGAATGGCGACGTGCTGGTCGCGGAGACGAATGCGCCGCCGAAGCCGGATGATGCCAAGGGCGTGAAGGGCTTCTTCATGACCGAAGCAATGAAGAAGGCCGGCGCGGTGACGCCGACCGCCAACCGCATCACACTGCTGCGCGACACGGACAAGGATGGCGCAGCCGAGACGCGCTCAGTCTTCCTGTCCGGTCTGAATTCGCCGTTCGGTATGGCCCTCGCGGGCGACCGTCTTTACATCGCCAATACGGACGCTGTGGTTGCCGTTCCCTATGCGAAGGGCGACATGAAGGCATCCGGGCCGCCGCTGAAACTGGTCGATCTGCCGGCGGGCACGCTAAACCATCACTGGACGAAATCGCTGATCGCCTCGAAGGACGGCAAGAAGCTGTATGCGACGGTCGGCTCCAACTCGAATGCCGCCGAGAATGGCATCGACAAGGAAGAGGGCCGCGCAGCGATCTGGGAGATCGATCGCGTGACGGCGCAGAAGCGCATCTTCGCGAGCGGCCTGCGCAATCCTAACGGCCTTGGCTGGGAGCCCAAGACAGGCGCGCTCTGGACTGCGGTGAACGAGCGCGACGAGCTGGGACATAACCTGGTGCCCGACTACATCACATCGGTGAAGGACGGCGCCTTCTACGGTTGGCCGTGGAGCTATTTCGGCCAGACCGTTGATACACGCGTGAAGCCGGAACGTCCCGACATGGTCGCCAAGGCGATCGAGCCCGATTACGCGCTGGGCGCCCACACCGCCTCTCTGGGTCTTGCGTTTGCCGATGGCGCGAAGATGGGTCCGCAGTTTGCTGATGGCGCCTTCATTGGCCAGCACGGGTCGTGGAATCGCGATCCCTTCAGCGGCTACAAGGTGATTTACGTGCCGTTTGCGAATGGCAAGCCTGCGGGCGAGGCGGTCGACGTGCTGACGGGCTTCATCGATGCGAAGAAAGAGATTGCCTACGGTCGGCCCGTTGGCGTGGCCGTAGCGGCTGATGGATCGCTGCTGGTCGCTGATGATGTGGGCAACACGATCTGGCGTGTGTCGAAGTCGAGTTCCTCGCAACTGAATGGCGTTGCTTCGTTGAAGTAAGTCCGTGGGGCTCAGTCTTCTGACGGATAGTGGTCCATCGCTGCTTCGATGCGATCAAGGGCTGCTGAGACGCGCTCGCGATGATTGGGGCCTGCATTGCGCAGATAGATCGGCTGCGTGACGGCGAGGTGGCGGATCACCTTGCATGCGTTGACGATCAGCGGCGGAATCTCGCGAAGATCAATCGTCCAGCCATCTTCGCTGAAATGCAGGAAGGCGTTGCGCA
>CALRWU020000233.1:0-5804 GCA_943371945.1 Azorhizobium sp. AG788 | reverse complement strand
CCCTGAGGTGCAATTCGGAATCAGACACCCGCAAGTCGAACGCCCTACCGTCGGCATTTGTAAAACATATGAGAGCGGGACCATGAGTGGTGTCGAGAAAATAATCGTTCAGTTGCAGGCCCCTTCCAAACAAAAACTCGTCTGCATCCGGGCGCGTCATCGATGGGATCCACGATTTCTGAGACTGCAACCTTGTAATAGGTCGTTGCACTTTACCATGTCCAGTTTGGGCCCCACAACAGCCGATCGTAATGTTTGGTCCGACTGTCCGCAGTCAGGGGGCATTCCAGCCAGTCCCGGGTATCGGCCTTCAAACGATACTACCCCGCAGATCGCCACGGACCCGACACGCAACTCGAGCCAGGACCCAAGGCACAGTTGCCAGCATTATTTATCGCCGGACATAACTATACCCCCCCCCTGAAAGGGGGAGGTCAGGTGGGGGTCTTCTATCCGCCCGGAGAAGCTAGACGGGCGGATCAACCCGCACCACCGGGCCGAACACGTTCTCGAAAGCGCTCTTCAGCGCCATGTCGGCTTCGTGCATCGAGATGAGCTGGCCGAGGTCGGCGAGGCTGGTGACGCCGAGGCCTGACTCGCTGATCCCGCAGGGGGTGATGCCGCCGAAGTGGGCGAGGTCCGGCTCTACGTTCAGGCTGATGCCGTGATAGCTGACCCACTTCTTCAGGCGGACGCCGATGGCGGCGATCTTGTCTTCGCGCAGCTGGCCGCCTGGGCGCGTGCGGTCGACCCAGACGCCGACTCGGCCCTTGCGGCGTTCGCCCTTCACGTTGAACGTGCCGAGGGTCTGGATGATCCAGTCTTCGAGGGAGCAGACGAACTGCTTCACATCGCGGCCGCGCTTGGTGAGGTCCAGCATCACGTAGGCCACGCGCTGGCCGGGGCCGTGATAAGTGAACTGACCGCCGCGCTGGGTGTCGAAAACCGGGAAACGGGCGGGGTCGAGCAGGTCGCCGTCCTGGGCGCTGGCCCCCCTAGTGTACAGGGGTGGGTGTTCCAGGAGCCAGATGAGTTCGTCGGCCTCACCCGCTGCAATGGCGGCGGCGCGTGATTCCATGGCGGCGACCGCGTCAGGGTAGCTCACCAATCCCTCAGAAATGGCCCATCCAGTCGTCATTAACCTGTCCGCAACACGAAACATGAACCTTGGGTGCTGTATATCGGAGCATCGCCGTGCAATCTCAACTGGACCAGGTGGAGGTCGAGATCACTGTCCTTCTGGGGCGGGCGCTGATGCCGATGCAGCAGCTGCTGCGCATGGGCCGGGGGGCGGTGATCCAGCTCGACACCAAGGAAGACGACAAGGTGTGGATTCTGGCCAACAACCACCCCATCGCGCGCGGCGACCTGGTGATCGAAAACGACAAGATTTCGGTCAACATCACCGGGCCCGCCGAAGTGGCGGACTACTTCGCCATCGAGCAATAGCCCGGGTTTCCCTAGATTTTCGGCTGTTGCGACGTCGCCGACTTTCTCACTTCACAATCCTGCAAACCCAGCTTATACGGCGCCCTTGCTCCGGCGTGCGGTCGTGGCGGAATTGGTAGACGCACTACCTTGAGGTGGTAGCGCCGCAAGGCGTGGAAGTTCGAGTCTTCTCGACCGCACCAGCAACTTAAACAGAGAGTACGCCGTTCGGGAGAAGGAGGTCGTGATGAATGACACTCGCGACCCCGACGCGCCCGAATCCGGCTTCCAGCCGGGCGTTGAAGCCGACGACACAGCGACCACTGACCAGAGCGCGATTTCTCCGGCTTTCGTGAGCCGGGTGGTTGGCGCCATCGGCGATGGCGACAAGCCTTACCTGTGGCGGACGGTCAAAGAGCTGCACCCCGCCGACTTGGCCGACTTGCTCGAACACCTCCCGCCGGACGCGTTCCGGAAGGGTATCCACCTGCTCGGCAAGGATCTGCCGGCGGAGGCGGTGGCCGAACTGTCGGATACGGCACGGGCCGACGCGCTGCATGAACTGACCGACGCCGCAATCTCGGCGATGATCGGGCATCTCGATTCCGACGATGCGTCGTTCCTGCTGGGCGATCTCGAGGAAGACCGGCGCGCGCGCATTCTGAACAAGGTGTCCGCGACCGACCGGGCGGCGATCGAAAGTTCGCTGGCGTTCGACGAGGAATCTGCCGGCCGCCTGATGCAGCGCGACTTCGTCGCGGCGCCCGTGTTCTGGACGGTCGGGCAGGCGATCGACCACATGCGCAATGTGGCCGAGGACGACCTGCCGGAAACGTTTTTCGAGATCTACATCGTTGATCCGGCCTTTCGCCTGCAGGGTTCGGTGCCGGTGTCACGCCTGCTGCGCTACAGCCGCGACAAGCCGCTGAAGGACATCATGCGGGAAGCGACGATCCACGTCCGCCCGGAGATGGACCAGGAGGAAGTCGCCTACATCTTCCGGCAGTACAACCTTGCCTCCGCACCGGTGGTGGACGAGGCCGGGCGCCTGACCGGCATGATCACCATCGATGACGTCGTCGACGTCATCCAGGAAGAAGCGGAAGAGGATATCCTGGCGCTGTCGGGCGTCAGCGAGGCGGGCGTCAACCAGTCGGTGTTCTCGGCTGTGCGCGCGCGCGTTCCCTGGCTGGCGGTTAACCTTGTGACGGCGTTTGTGGCGTCGACCATCGTGTCGCTGTTTGCGCATGTCATCGACCAGGTGGTGGCGCTGGCGTTCCTGATGCCCGTCGTGGCGGGGCTGAGCGGCAATGCAGGGTCGCAGGCGCTCGCAGTGTCGGTGCGCGCCATCGCTGAGCGCGACCTGCAGGGGCCGATGGTGCTGCGCGCGATCCGCCGCGAGGGGCTGACTGCCTTGATCAACGGACTGATCATTGCGTGGTCGGCGGCGCTGGTGGTTCTGCTCTGGTTCCAGGATCCCAGGATCAGCCTGGTCGTGGGCGTGTCGATGACGCTGACCTTCTGCTGGGCCGGCATGATCGGGATTCTTGCCCCGTTAACCCTGCGCCGCTTTGGCGCCGACCCGGCCGTGGCCTCGTCCGTCTTTGTGCTGACGAGCATTGATATGGCCAGCTTTTTCGTTTTCCTCGGCCTTGCCAGCCTCGTGCTGCTGTAGGCAGCGCCCCCGCCCAATTTCGTGTCTGGGGCGACTGGCTTCCGGATTGCACCGGATAGGCGAAATCCTTGGCGGCTGTGCCAGGTCAGGACGATGACTGGACCCATGCGTATCTCCCCGGCGGGCCTTCAACTCATCAAGAGCTTTGAGGGCTTTCGCGAGACGGCTGTCCGTCTTCCCGATGGCCGCTGGACCATCGGCTACGGACATGTGCGCACGGCCCGCGAAGGGCTGACCATCACGCCGAAGGATGCGGACGAACTGCTGCTCTACGATCTGAAATCGATCGAGAACGCGGTCTCAAACATGATTTACGCGCCGCTGATGCAGGGGCAGTTCGATGCGCTGGTCTCGCTGGCGTTCAACATCTCGCTCGGACAGCTGCGCGATTCCGACATCGTGCGCCTTCTGAACTCGGGCGACTATCTGGGCGCCGCCAATGCGTTCGACCTATGGCGCAAGGCGCGCCTGCATGGCCGGGTGATCGTGGTGGATGCGCTGGTGCGCCGCCGCGCCGCCGAGAAGACGTTGTTCCTGCAGCATCCGAGCGGCCCACCTTCGGCCCCGACGCCGATGGTGACGCCGGAGATGGATTTCGGGACGGGCGAGCCGCCGCAACGGCCGCGCACCAATCCGATTCCGCCGCGCGCCAACGATGACGAAGAGCCCGAGACGCCGCGCAGCGGGCCTGCTCCTTCGGGTGAGATTGCAGAGGCTGTGCGCCGTCTCGCCGAGAAAACGCAAAACGCCATCTGGCCGTCGATCGAAATTCCTCTCCCTCCCGGCGCCAGTATTGCGACGCCGGAAGGCCCCGCGACCTATGCCCCGGTAGAGGAAGCTCTGCCTATGGCCTACGAAGCACCGACCGAGACGATGTCTGAGGCGCCGCAGGTCGTTGAGGATGCGCCTGAGGCTGACATGCCACGGACCGAGACGATCGCACCCGAACCGCCGGTCACGGCCGAAGATCTGGCGCGCGCCAGCCGGACGGTGGCGGAACGGGTCTCCAACATCCTGAATGGGCTGCAGAAGAAGATCGACTCACACGAGGCGTCTTCCACGTCACAAGCCGAAGCCAAGCCCGCCTTCACGCCGCCGCCCGAACGCGTGGTGCGGGAGGGGCTTCCCGACTTCAATGCGCCGGCCGAGAAGGTCAGCGCTGCCGACATGGCGCGGAATGCGGCCCGTGAGCGGGCGCTGATCGACGATCTCGAGATTGTGGAACCCGGACGCGAACCCTCGGACCTGTTCGCCGAAGCCGAGCGCAAGGCAAAAGTCGTCAACGGGCACGCCAAGCGCGTCGGGCCGATTTCGGGCCGCGTGATGATCCTGGCGCCGTGGATCTTTGTTCTCGTGCTGTCGCTGCTGGGCTTTGGAATCGGCGCGGTGGAGGCGATGAAGGGCGAGGGCCTTGAGCCGGGCGCCCAGCGTCTCGCGGGCACGATCCTGGCCGTTTTCGGCATCATGCTGGTGATGAGCGTCTATTACATCTTCTGGAAGCGTCATTCAGACGAATCCTGAGGCAAACGGGAACTGGCAATCTGCGCGGCGCTGAGTAGATTGCCGCCATGATTTCAAACACGCGCTCCCTCGACTTTGACCTTGGCGAAACTGCGGACATGATCCGCGATACCGTCAGCAGTTTTGCCCAATCCGAAATCGCGCCGCGCGCGGCGGAGATTGACCGCACGGACGAGTTCCCGCGCGACCTCTGGCCGCGCATGGGCGAGCTGGGCCTGCTGGGCATCACGGTCGAGGAAGAGTGGGGCGGGTCGGGTCTCGGCTATCTCCATCATGCCGTGGCGATGGAGGAGATCAGCCGGGCGTCGGCGTCGGTTGGCCTGAGCTACGGCGCGCACTCCAACCTGTGCGTGAACCAGATGCGGCGCTGGGGCAATGACGCGCAGAAGAAGAAGTACCTCACCAAGCTGATCACGGGCGAACATCTTGGCTCGCTGGCCATGTCGGAGCCGGGGGCGGGGTCTGACGTGGTGTCGATGAAGCTGAGCGCCGTGAAGAAAGGCGATCGCTACATCCTCAACGGCTCCAAGATGTGGATCACCAACGGGCCGAGCGCGGACACGCTGATCGTCTATGCCAAGACGGCGCCGGAGAAGAACTCGCGGGGGATTTCGGCCTTCATCATCGAGAAGGGATTCAAGGGATTCTCGGTCGCGCAGAAGCTCGACAAGCTGGGCATGCGCGGGAGCGAGACCGGCGAGCTCGTGTTCGAGGACTGCGAAGTCCCGGAAGAGAACCTGATGGGGCCGCTGAATGCGGGTGTCGAAATTCTCATGTCCGGCCTCGACTATGAGCGCTCGGTGCTGGCGGCGGGATCGACCGGCATCATGCAGGCCTGCATGGACGTCGTGCTGCCCTACATTCACGACCGTAAGCAGTTCGGAAAATCGATCGGCGAGTTCCAGCTCATCCAGGGCAAGGTCGCCGACATGTATGTGAAGATGAATGCGTCGAAGGCTTACGTGTACGCTGTCGCGAAAGCCTGCGACGCGGGCCGGACGGCGCGCAAGGACGCGGCTGGCGCGATCCTGTTTGCAGCGGAGACGGCAACGCAGCTGGCGCTGGACGCGATCCAGATCCTCGGCGGCAATGGCTATATCAACGACTACCCGACGGGCCGGCTGCTGCGCGACGCGAAGCTGTCTGAGATCGGCGCGGGGACGAGCGAGATAAGGCGCTG
>CALRWU020000232.1:0-5856 GCA_943371945.1 Azorhizobium sp. AG788 | reverse complement strand
CCTTCACGGGCGAAGCGTCGGGCGATGGCGCCCCCGGTGGCGTCGCCGGCGCCGACGATCAGAGCTGAGCGCTTTTCTGGCATCGGCAATTCTCCGTTCAGAAAAGGAACGTACAAACTTTGCATCCGAGCGCAATCGAGGCAAGGTTCAAAAATGGAACGCACAAAGACAAAAGAACCAAGCCGCTGGGACGAGCTGGCGACCGACTGGTGCCCGGTGGCGCGCGCGCTGTCGGTGATCGGCGATCGCTGGACGATGCTGATCGTGCGCGATTGTTTCCTCGGAAAATCAAGGTTCGAGGAATTTCAGACGAGCCTGGGCGTGACGCGTCACGTGCTCTCGGACCGGCTCAAACGGTTGGTGGCCGATGGAGTTCTGGAACGGAACGCTTATTCGACGCGGCCGCTTCGCTACGCCTATCGGCTTTCCGAGAAGGGGCGTGATTTCGCGCCGGCGCTGGTCGGGCTGAAGGACTGGGGCAAGAAACACATGCCGATCCGGAAACCGGCGGCCGGCTAGACGATGCTTGCATCGCCCACGTCAAACCTGCGGGCTTCAGGGATCTGCGCCGCTAGCAGCTGATCGCGAAGGCCCCTCAGAATACCCATTTTGGGTAATTTGGGGCGCACTTCCTAATTTGAAGCGCCCTACGGTTAAGGGGTAATTAGCAAGGTTTCCGTCAGGTTAGCCATGCTGCGGGTCTTACTGGACGACCCGGCATCAACCCCTGGGTGGCCAATGAAGAATCTGTCTATTCGCACAAAGATCGTCGCGGTGCTCGCGCCGATCATCCTCATCCTCGTGGCGCTGGCCGGCCTCGCGGTCCTGCAGATGAGCCAGATTCGCGCCGCCGCCGTGGAGATCGAAGACAACTGGCTTCCCTCCATTCAGGCGCTGGGCGGCATAAATACCGCCACATCCGATTACCGCATCGCCGAAGGCTCCCATGTGATGTCGACGACGGAGATCGATATGACCAACGCCGAAAAGGACATAGCCAGTGTCGAGAGCCTGATTTCGAAGCTTCGCGCGACCTACGAACCGCTTATCTCGTCGGCCGAGGAGCGCGCCACCTACGACAGGTTTGCGAAGCTCTGGGACAGCTACATGACCCATCACGCGCAACTTCTGGCTCTTTCGCAGCAAAATCTCAACGAGCAGGCCAGCCAGATTTTCAAGGTCGATTCGCGCAAGGCCTTTGACGATGCCTCCGCCGCCCTCATGGAACTTGTCGACATGAATAACGAAGGCTCCGCGCTCGCGGGGAAACGCGCCGGGGAAGCGTATGGAATCGCCGTTGTGGTCGCTGCCGCATCGGCCATTGCCGCCTTCCTGGCCGCGATCTTCCTTGGCTGGCTGCTGGTGAAATCTCTTTCGCCGCCGGTGAAGGACATCACGTCCGTCATGAAGCAGCTGACCAACGGAAATCTGAATGTGGAAATCGCTGGTTCGGATCGCCGCGACGAACTTGGCGAGATGGCCGCTGCCGTTCGCGTGTTCAAGGACAACATGATCGAGACTGAGCGCCTGCGCGCCGAACAGCAAAGAGAGCAGCAGCGTCAACTTGAGCGCGCCGCGAAGATCAATGCGAGCGTAAGCGCGTTCGACAAGAGGATCGGCGAAGTCGTGCAGGTCGTGGCCTCGGCTGCGTCCGAGCTGCAATCGACGGCGCAGGCCATGTCCGGCGCAGCAGAAGAAACATCTTCACAGTCCATGGCTGTGGCGGCCGCTTCCGAGCAGACGTCGCAGAATGTGCAGACGGTTGCTGTCGCCACCGAGGAATTGACGGCCTCAATCCGGGAAATCGAGCGCCAGACCGCGGAATCCAGCAGGCTGGCGAGCGGCGCAGTCGAGCGCGCCAACCTGACCGGCGAGCAGATCAATCACCTGATGGCGGCTTACTCCAAGATCGAAGGCGTGATCGACATCATCAATGGGATCGCGGCGCAGACCACGCTTCTTGCGCTCAACGCAACCATGGAAGCCGCCCGGGCGGGCGAGGCCGGTCGAGGGTTTGCCGTGGTCGCATCGGAGGTGAAATCGCTCGCCAGCCAGACCGCCAAATCGACGGAGGACATCTCCGCCGCTATCCGGGAGATCAGGACGGCCGTGAACGAGGCGGCCGCGTCGATAGCCGAGATCTCGGTTTCGATCGGGCATGTCAGCGAGGCCGGAAATGGCATCGCGGCGGCCGTACAGCAACAGGGCAGCGCGACGCGGGAAATCTCGCGCAACGTCGAAGAAGCTGCGCGCGGGACGCAAGGCGTTTCGTCGAACATTTCGGCTGTCACCGAAGCCGCAAGCCACACGGGAGTGGCAGCGAGCCAGGTGCTGGCTGCTGCCGGCGAGCTCGCCCGCAACGGCGAAGTGTTGAGGGGCCAGGTCGCGAGCTTCCTGTCAGAGGTCCGCGCCGCCTAGGGACAGGACACTCGGCTCGGTGGCGCCAGAGCGCCATCCGTTCAAACAGGGTCGCGCCGGCGCCCGCCTTCTCCGAGCGGAGGAAGCGGGCGTCCGTGTTGATTCACGACAGACTGATCGTTCCCTAGAGAATGTACTTCGACAGGTCCTTGTCGCCCGCCATCGCGCTGACCTTCTCGCGGACGTAAGCGCCGGTGATGACGAAGGCCTCACCCGGCTTTTCCGACGCTGAGAAGCTGATCTCGTCGAGCACGCGTTCGAGGATGGTGTGCAGGCGGCGGGCGCCGATGTTCTCGACCGAGTCGTTCACCTGCACTGCGATATCGGCGATGGCCTCGATGGCGTCTGGCGCGAATGAGAGGTCGACGCCTTCGGTCTTCATCAGGGCGACGTACTGCGTGATGAGGCTGGCTTCCGGCTCGGTAAGAATGCGCTTGAGATCGTCGCGGCTGAGCGCCTTCAGTTCGACGCGGATCGGCAGACGGCCCTGCAGTTCGGGTAACAGGTCGGACGGCTTGGCGACGTGGAAGGCGCCAGAGGCGATGAAGAGGATGTAGTCGGTCTTCACCGGGCCGTGTTTGGTGGAAACGGTCGTGCCCTCGATCAGCGGCAGCAGGTCGCGCTGCACGCCTTCGCGTGAGACGTCGGCGCCGGCGCGTTCGGACCGCGAGGCGATCTTGTCGATTTCGTCGAGGAAGACGATCCCGTCTTCCTCGGTGACCCGTAGCGCCTCGCGCGTGACGGACTCGTTGTCCAGCAGCTTGTCGGACTCTTCCTGGATGAGCGGCTTGTGCGCGTCCTTGACCGTCGTGCGGATGCGCTTGGTGCGGCCGCCGAAGGATTTCGACAGCATATCCGACAGGTTGATCATGCCGATGCCGCCGGGCTGGCCGGGGATCTCCATGCCGCCTAGCGGGTTCGATGCGTCGGCGACGTCGACTTCGATCTCCTTGTCGTCGAGCTGCCCTGCCCTGAGCTTGGTGCGGAAACTCTCGCGCGTGGACGCCTGCGCTGTGGCGCCAACCAGCGCATCGAGCACGCGCTCTTCTGCTTTTGCCTCGGCCTTGGCCTGTACGTCCTTGCGGCGCCGTTCGCGCACCATGCCGATGGCGATCTCGACGAGGTCGCGAATGATCTGCTCGACGTCGCGGCCGACATAGCCGACCTCGGTGAACTTGGTGGCTTCCACTTTCAGGAACGGCGCCTTCGCGAGGCGGGCGAGGCGACGCGAGATTTCGGTCTTGCCGACGCCCGTTGGTCCGATCATCAGGATGTTCTTCGGTGTCACTTCCTCGCGCAGGCCATCGGCGAGCTGCTTGCGCCGCCAGCGATTGCGCAAGGCGAGCGCGACAGCGCGCTTGGCCTCCGGCTGGCCGACGATGAAGCGATCAAGCTCGGAGACGATTTCGCGCGGTGTGAATTCGGACATGGCTTTCCTGAAATGAGTCAGGCCTGAGGTGAGACAGGCATGAACTAGGATGCGGCAAGCCGTTTCGCTAGCTCATGCCTGCTTATCTCAGCAAGCTATTCCGGTTTCAGGCCGGTTCCGGCGGGAAGATGCGCCCAAACGCGCCCTGTTGGGGGAAGACCTTCAGGATCGCCCGGCGCGCCGTTCGCCAGCCGCCGCCCAGCAGGACGATGGAGGCGCCGATGATCAGCGCGGTGTACATGAGCGTGTTGATCCCGCCGCCGCCGAACTGGTTCACCAGGACAGCGAGCGCTGTACCAAAGGTGAGGAGGCCCGAGACAATCAGCGCACGGCGATTGAGGGCGAGCGAGATCAGCGCAAAGGCCAGCAGCACCGCCAGCATGACCGTCGCATCCGCGGCGCCCGCGGGCAGGAAGCCCGAGCCGAGCACCATGTTGCGGAGGCCGATAATGATCTGCGGGGCCGCCGCCATATGCAGCCAGAAGGCATGGTCGGACGAGCGCGTGGAGCGCGTCGGATCCTTCATGTCGAACAGGATGGCCACGGTGAGTGTGGCAAGGCCAACAGCCAGCATGGCTGCGCCGCTGAAAACCTCGCCCATGCCCGCGATCTGCCCGATAGCGGTGTAGAACAGGCCTGCGGAAGCGCCGGCAAGCAGAAACAGAGAGAACGGCAGCCGGAAGCGCCAGAAGAAAGCGGCGGCTGCAAGGAGCGCCGCGCCGAAGGCGGCGTAGCCGGCCGTCGTCATCACGGTCCAGAAGCCGACCTCGCCATCCATGCTCGGCGTCGGCGTAAAGAGGGCAAGGCCAATGCCCGCAGCGCCGAGAACCACGAAGGAGGCAAGCGCCATTGACGGCAGGAGCAGGCGGCGTTTCGCGCAGAAGTATTCCGCGAGAAGCCAGGCGGCTGCGAGGACCGGCAGCGGCATGAATGCGGCCGACATGCGGATCTTCCACATAACGCCGTCGAGTTCGGCCGGGCTGCCGACCTCACGCAGGCTTTGCAGGTCGAAAAGGCTGGTGACGATAACACCCGAGAGGGCCGACAGGCCGACCATCAGCACGACAATGCCGATGGTGAGGAACACGTCGTTGAAATTCGAAAGGAAGCGCAGGTTTTCCGGATCGAGCATGCGGTCCGGGTCGTTGCGCGCCTTGAGAAAAGCTTCGAAGCGCTTGGCGCCGTCGTCGCTTATCGCGCCCGCCTCGACGGCGGCGCGAATGTCGGTCTTGTCAAACATCCAGGGTCTCCAACACGAAGTTGCTGTTTGTGTAGACGCAGACTTCGGCCGCGATCGTCATCGCTTTGCGTGCGATCTTTTCGGCGTCGTCTTCGTACTCGTACAGCGCTCGTGCGGCGGACAGCGCATAGTTGCCCCCTGAACCAATGGCCGCGATCGGATGCTCCGGCTCGAGCACGTCGCCCCTGCCCGTGATGACGAGCAGTGATGTCGCGTCGCCCACAATGATGAGCGCCTCGAGGTTGCGGAGGTATTTGTCAGTGCGCCAGTCCTTGGCGAGTTCCACGGCGGCGCGCTGAAGATTGCCGGGGAATCGTTCGAGCTTCTGATCGAGGCGCTCGAAGAGCGTGAAGGCGTCCGCCGTGGCGCCTGCGAAACCGGCGAGGATCTCTCCCCTCTCGCCGAGACGCCGGACCTTGCGGGCATTGCCCTTCATGATGGTCTGCCCCATCGACACCTGACCGTCCCCCATGATGACGAGCTTACGGCCCTTCTTCACGGCGAGAATGGTAGTGGAGTGCCAAGTGGGTTCAGACGACATTGCTCAAGCTTCCTGACCGTTGAGCAGTCTATGTCGTTGCGGACGCGCAGACAAGCAAGTTTATCGAGAAACGATAATCTCGGCTTTGCAGAGGTCTGCGTGGTTTCGTTAACAATTTTAAGGACCTAAGCCGCAAACCGGTCCGCAGGCCGGGGCCGATAGCTGCGCACGAAGGCGTCGAACTCGGCGGCAGGGAGCGGGGGCGAGTAGTAATAGCCCTGCCCGATC
>CALRWU020000231.1:0-5860 GCA_943371945.1 Azorhizobium sp. AG788 | reverse complement strand
AGGTGGGCGAGGTCTACGGGACCTATGTGAACCCGAACTGCACCAACAAATATGCGCCGCGCCGCGAGTCGACCGAGGAATGCAAGCCGGGCGATTTCTTCGGCTGTCTCGGCCAGAGCTGGCAGATGCTGAACCTCGCGGACTTCTCGCACACATCGGCGAGCGGACAACTGATGGCCGATGGCGCGATCTACGACATCTATGCGAGCCAGGACGCGTTCGAGCTGAAGCCGAGCCTTACAAACAAAGTGGCGATGGATCTGCAGGACCAGGTTGCGCCGAATGGTCCGGCTGATTGCGATCCGGTGACGAGCCCGGTGAACACGCCGTCGGGCGCTGTCGAGTATCGTGCGCCGAACTCCGCGCCCGTCACGCCTGCGCCGGCTCCGGTCACGCCGCAGCAGTAGCGGGCAAGCGCGCAGAGCTCAGCGGCTCTCGCTCATGTCGGCGAGCGCCCAGTCAGCGAAGCTGGAAAGATTGCCCCCGGAAAACAGGAAGCCGCGCACGCCGGCTGCCTTTGCGGCATCGAGATCAGCCTGCTTGTCGCCGATGAGGAAGGACCGCTCCTTGATGACGGGGAAGTCCGTCATGGCGCGGATCAGCATGCCGGGCTTCGGCTTGCGATCGTAACTGTCCCTGGTGTAGCGCGCGATCGTACCCTCTTCGTGGAAAGGGCAGTGATAGATCCGGTCGATGTGTGCGCCAGCCGCAGCAAGCTCCACCGTGATCCAGTCGTGCAGCGTCTGCATCTGCTCTTCGGTGTAATAGCCGCGCGCGATGCCGGACTGGTTTGTCACGACGAAGACCAGCCAGTCCATCCCGTTGAAGCGGGCGATGGTTTCGCGCGCGCCTTCGATCCACTCGAAATCCTCGACGCGATAAACGTAGTTGTGGTCGACATTGATGACGCCGTCGCGGTCAAGAAACAGGGCGGGGCGCGGGGCGGGCATTTCTAGGCGCTCTGTGTGGCGACTGTGTCGGGCTGATCGGGCGTCTGTTCCTCGATCTTCGGCGCCGTGGCGAGGCCGCGCATCAGGGGCAGCAGCGAGATCGCGCAGATGATCGAGGCCAGCGTAAAGGCGGCGCCGGGGAAGTAGATAGGCGCACCGGCGGCGGTGAATGTGTGGAAGACTTGAGTCAGTAGCAGCGGCGAGAACATGTTCGCGACGGACTGCACGCTGGCCAGAGCGCCCTGCAGTTCGCCCTGCGCATTTTTCGGTGTGCGCACCGACATGATCTGGTTCATCGCTGGGTTGAGCACGCCCACCAGCGCGCCGAACGGAATGATGACGAACACCATCCACGCCTGGCTGGCGGCGGCGTAGGCTGCGAACGTCACGACGCAGGTGATGAAGGCGAAGACGGCGGTGTTGGTCGGCCCGAAGCGCTTGATGATCATGCCTGTCAGGCCGCCCTGGACGACGGCGGAGCCGACGCCGACCGCGACAAGCGCGATGCCGATCATCCCCTCATTCCAGCCATAGCGGACGCCGGCGAAGTAGTTGAACGTCGCGGGATAGACCCAGTAGGCAAAATTGAAGAGCCCCAGCGCCAGCATGAACCAGGCGAGATACGGCACCTTCAGCAGATGTTTGAAAGCGCCGAACGCGTTGGCGCGTTTCCAGTCGAAGCGGCGGCGATGTTCGAGCGCAAGCGATTCCGGCAGTACGAAAAGCCCGTAGCAGAAGTTCACGAAGGCGAGCCCAGCCGCAGCGAAGAACGGATAGCGCGGATCGAACTGGCCGAGGAAGCCGCCAATGGCCGGCCCCAGAATAAAGCCGAGACCGAAGGCTGCGCCCAGCATGCCGAACGCCTTTGCGCGTTCGCTGGGTTCGGTGACGTCGGCGATGTAGGCGGAGGCGGTGGAGTGAGTGGCGCCGGAAATGCCCGAGAGGATGCGGCCGACAAACAGCAGCCAGATCGAGTGCGCGAAGCCCATGATCACGAAGTCGATCGCCAGCATGCCGATCGACATGATGAGGATCGGCCGGCGCCCGAAGCGATCCGACAGCCCGCCGAGGACGGGCGCGGACAGAAAATTCATGACCGCATACACCGTGGTGATATAGCCGCCCCACGGCGCGGCGTTCGAGATCATTGCCTCCAGCGGCAGTTTGTTGCCCTCAGCTGCGAGCGACTTGGCGGCGAGCAGCGCATCCTTGCCGTTGATCAGCTCCGCCATGAGATAGGGCATCGAGGGCATGATGACGGCGAAGGCCATCATGTCGATGAACACGGTCACGATGATGAAGAAGAAGGCGTTCTTCCCGAGCCGGGATGCGCCGGGAGGCGGGCTGGAAACGTTAGCGGCGGACATGGCCAGCTCCCGGGCGAAGGACCAGCGCGGATACGCTGGCCGGACGTACACAGTCAATCTTCGCTGAATTTGGCATCGACAGGTTTCGCATCAGTTGGCGCTGGCAATGCGCTGGCGCGGAACCTGATGCGCTCCAGGCCCGTGCGCCATCGGTCGCCCTGGCGTTGATTGGTGAAATGCAGGGGAAAACCGTGGCGCGCGACATGGTCCTGCGGAACGGTGTCCCAGCCGCTGTGCTCGACGCTGACGCGGGTTTCCTTGCCCACGGCTTCAAAGCGAACGTCCACTTCGGTTGCATGCTCAGGACCGAAACTGGCCATGCGCCAACCGACAACAAGTCGTTCGCCGCGCTCCCAGCGGCGGATGGGACCGATCTCGAATGTCTTGCCATTGGGCAGGCGTTCGACAAGCCTCCCGCCGCCTCCCGCCGGGTCGGGCGGCTCGAACGCCAGCACGCCAGGGCTGCGCGGTGTGAAGCGGAAAAGCTCGCTGTCGGCCCACCACACGCCGATCTCCTGCGTGAAGATGTCGAACGCCTGCACGGGCGAGCAGGGCACGCGGATCGACACGATGACGCGCGACGTCATCTGGCGGCGCGCTTTGCAACATGGGCGGCGAAGGCCGACAGCTGGTCGGACCAGCCCTGCTCGGCGCGCGCGAGCCATGTCTTCAGATCAGCGAGGCGTGCGCCATTCAGCGCATAGACGCGCACGCGGGCATCGACCTCCGGATGGGATTCAACGACAAGGCCGACGGCCTTCATCTCTTTCAGGTGGCGGCTCATCGCAGGTGCAGGCAGGCCGAGCAGGCCGGCAAGTTCGCCCGCCCGACGCGGACCCTTGCCGAGAATCTCCACGGCGCGACGGCGGGCGGGATCAGCGAGCGCCGCGAACAGAGCGTCGACATCAGGCTTGCGACTGGCAGGCTTGCGAGTGGCGCTCATTCTGCGTGGGCTTTCAACAGCGTCTTCGACGCGGTGTTGCGCCACGCCATCCACAGCGCGCTTTTCACCGTCGCCGCATCTGCTTTGGCGAGAATGATATTGGTCCAGCCCTTGCGACCCCAGCCGCCGTCGACAGGCGCGAACATGGCGGGCTCTGCCTCACACAGCATCTGTTGCTGATCGAGTGTCAGCTTAAGCACGGCGCGGTCATCCTTGTGTCCGGCGGTGGCGAAGATCTTGCCGCCGACGCGGAAATCCGGCGTGTCGAAATGTACGGCGGCGGTCGCCTCCGGCATTGTGAGCGCGAGCTTCTGGAACGCTGCGGGCGTCATGCCGTGCTGCCTTCGCGCAACCACGTCTTGAGACCGGTATTCCTGTCCCACTCTTCGGGCGCCACGACTTCGACCGTCTGGGCGAACGTCCAGATATGACCTTCGGGGTCGCGCGCGCGATAGGTGCGATCGCCATAGAATTGCGTTTCGGGCGCCACGAGGATTTCAGCACCGGCCGCGCGCGCACGGTCGCAGTGCGCGTTGATGTCTTTGGTCATCTGGATGTGCACGGTCTGCGTGCACTTGTTGCCGATCGACTGGGGCGATTTGTGGTCCGCGCTCCATTCATTGCCGACCATGATGCGACCCTCGCCATACGTCATCTGGCTGTGCGCGAGATTGCCGGCCTCGTCTTCGATCAGCATTTCCAGTTCGAGGCCGAAAGCGTCCCGCAGGAAGTCGATCGCCGCCCGTGGGTTCACATAACAAAGAGCCGGAATGACCGTCGTCTTGGCGGGCATGGCGTGAATCCTTGAATTTCTCCAGACGGCAATATTTCTGGATATGTGAAACTATCTCGTCAAGTCGGATTACCCCCGCCGCAAGCGCGCGGTCGCGTGAATTGGGTTGCGGGCGTTTCCTAGTCGATGAGGGTCCAGGCGCCGTCGGAGCCTTTGCGGAACACCATGAACGACCCCGCGTCGATGTCTGGCGTTTCCTGCCCGAGCGCGAAGAACATCGCGTAGCCACCGGTGATGCGCCAGAAGCTGGCCGTGTCTTCGTCGCGTCCAAACTCGCCGCACATCGTGACGGGCTCGTCCGCGGGAAGTTTCTTGCGCTCCGCTGCATCGTATTGAAGCGCCAGAGCGTCGCTCGGCCATCCGTCAATGCCGACAGGGCGAACATCGCATTTGGCGCGCTCTGTGGTGGGCACGCCTTCAAGCAGATCGCGGATAACCTTCTGCGGATCGGCTGCATCAGACAGGAAGAGGCGCACGGGCTCAACCGTGAGAGCAGTGTCGCCAAAGAGCGCCGATTTTGTGTAGCCGAGCGCCGCCGAATGGGCGCCGCCATGGAATTCAAGCGCCGTCATCACGCCTTTGCATTCCAGAGCGCGGAAGACGATCGCTTCGTCCGGGTCTGGCGTGGCCGTTTCCGTGAAATTCCAGGTGCAGTCTGCTGGCGTTTCAGTTGCGAGGCCGATTGCTGGATCGACATAGTTCACCACGCGGCCCGAGCAGAGCTGTGTAATGGCGAGTCGGGGACCATCATCGGGGCAGGGGGCAGCCTCGGGCCTTGGAGAGAGGGCTTCCGGCGCCGGTGTTGCGACGGGCGCCGCCTGCGGACTGCAAGCCGCAACAGCCAGGAGAAGTGCGGCGGCGCCGAGGCGCAGTGCATGTCGTTCGAGCATTTGAAGTCCCCGGTGTTCAGTGTCCCGTCACTTTTCTAGCGGGTCTTGCTGTTCCCTGAAAGGTGGCGGAGGAGTGTCGCGCAATACGAGGAGCGGCCATGTCGGACGAGCGTCTTGTCGGCGTGTGGGTGCATGAGAGTCAGATCAACAGCCCGGGCGGCGCCGGCGGCTTTGCGGCGCTGTCGACCGTGATGACGATGGAGCTGTCCGCCGACGGCGTGATGCGCCAGTGGACACAAAGCGTTGGCGGCGGGGCGGACTGGTCGTCCAACAGCGGGCGAAGGCTGGACTTCGAAGGGCAGTGGCGCGGCGACGGACAGACGCTGTCCGTCCTGGGCATGGGGTTGGTCGATTTCACGCCAGCTGCGGCGTACGAGTTCGCTGGCCAGTATCTGGTCACCCACAACGATATGGGGCGACTGATCTGGCAGCGGCGCGGCTAGCGATCCAATCGAGAAGTTGCCTCGTAATCACGGCATTGAAATGGTGTGAGGGGCGATAGGATGCGAATGCTGGCGGTGGGCCTGGTGTTTCTTGTGACGGGATGCGTATCCCAACCTGTCGTGCCTGCAGGCGTGGCCGAGACACTCAATGGACGGTGGACTGTCGATCTCTCCACCAATCCCGACGAGCCCTATACCAAGCCGATGGAGCTCAAGCTGGCGCCGGACGGCACGGTGACCGGCTCGTTCTATGACAGCGAGATCCTGGCCGGGCGCTGGAAAACGGATCGCGGTCGCACGTGCGTGAGTTTCCGGACGACTGACGGCGCCGGACCGTATCACTCGTCGGCATGTCTCGTTGGAACGGGCGTCTCAGGACAGACCTGGGCCGAGCACCGCAACTTCCTGTTCAACTGGAATGCCGTGCGCGAGTAACGCGCGCCTGCCGCGGGGACGATATCAGAGCAGGTAGAT
>CALRWU020000230.1:0-5872 GCA_943371945.1 Azorhizobium sp. AG788 | reverse complement strand
TGCGGTCCAACGAGATGTCCTCGAGCGCGGCGAGCAGATCGTCGAGGGCCGCGCCGCTACTGGCAGCGTTGCGCATCAGCTGCTTGCCAGCATCCCGCTCCGAGCACTTGACGTTGGCCTTCAGTTTCACGATCAGCGCAGGTGGTTGCGCGCCGGCAACCGGCGCGATCCCAACCCCGGCCATGGAGAGCAGACTCACACCGGCGATGGCCGCGATCGTGCGCTGCCTTCTCGCCGTGTGCCGTGTCTGTGTCATGGCCACGTGGCCTACCCTCCTAGAACAGGCGTTCGCGGACGCGGATCGTGTCGCCCGGGCGAACCTGCGTCGATGGCGTTAATTCGACTTCGCGCTCAACAGGGCTGTCGACGCTCTTGATGAGAATACGACCCTTGTCGGCGCGATAGGTGAAGTCTCCGGCGCTTGCGATCGCGTTCATCACGGTGAGACCCGACGAGAACGGATACTCGCCCGGCTTGTTCACTTCGCCGAGGATGTAATACGGGCGGCCCTTGACCAGCTCGATGGCGACCTTGGGATCGCGCAGCCAGCCGTCCTTGAGCTTGGATTGCAGCTTTTCGCTGGCCTCGCCGAGCGTCATCTTGCCGACTTCGACCTGGCCAATCAGCGACATGGTGATCTGGCCGTCACCATCGACGGTGAAATTGCCGGAAAGGTCCGGCTCGCCATAGACGGTAACCTTGATCTCGTCGCCCGACCCGAGGCGATAGCTGTTCATGCCGGCCACAGCCGGCGCCACGTCATTCGCTCCGCCCACGGACGGGCCAGAGGCACATGCCGACAAGGCCAAGGCGCCGAGCGCCAAGATTGCGTGCACCGCCTTCCGGATCGGGTTCATGCTGTGTCTCCTGTTAACCTGCGACGGTCGTGGCTTTTGCAGCAACGACGCCGGTAGATAGAAATTCGACAGTCTCATGCTCAAATCGGGCCGCCGTCAGCTGGCCGCTGATGTACGCGCCGGTATCGATCCCCACCCTGCGTGAATCCCGATGCGGTTCGGAGGCGGGCGTGTGGCCGTGAACCACCACTGCGCCGAGCGGACGCGTATCGTTAAGAAACTCGTCCCGGATCCACAGCATGTCGTACTCGGCCTGCTGGTCGAGTTCGACGCCCGGCCGCACGCCGGCATGTACGAACATGTAGTCGCCGATGCGAAGGCTGAGCTGCAGGCTCATCAGGAACTGCAGGTGCTCGCGCGGCAGGAGACGCTTCAGCTCCTGCGAAGCCGTCTCCCACTCATCCGTCGCGGTGCGCGACCGCGGGGGACGGACGCCATAGGAGACCAGCGTTTCGGCGCCGCCATGCTGGATCCAGCGCGGCCCCATGGCTGGCTCGGATAGGAACTGCAGCATGGCTGCTTCGTGATTGCCCTTCAGGAAGAATGTATCAAATGGAGACACCAGGTCGCCCAACAGGACATCGATTACCTCCCGCGACTGGAATCCGCGGTCGATATAGTCGCCCAGGAACACAAGTATGGGCCGCCCCTTGTAGTCGCCGCCCAGCGCATCCTGCTGGATCTTGGCGAGCAGGATTTTCAGCAGGTCCGCCCGGCCATGAACATCGCCGATCGCATAGACGCGCTGACCCTCTGGAACGGTTGCGGGCGTGGTCGCCTCAGGCACGATAAGCGGCGTTTTCGGCCTTCCCGCAGCGGGCATGTAGCGTTCCACCATGGCGTCCACACGCTCGCGCAGACGCTCCACGTGCGGGGCAAGCTTCGCCCGTGCGTCGTCGGCATGCCGACGAACGCTCGTCATCAATTCGCTGATCCGCAACTGCGGAACTTTCAACCTTCGCTCCAGTGCACGCCACCCCGGAAGGGCAAGTGGGGATATAGTGCTACGCAACAGGCGAGCCAGACGACTGCGCCCGCCTGACGCGGCGGCCAACGCCGTTCAACCCTCGCGTGCATGGTTAATGCAGTTTCACCATTGCAACGTGCGCCTGCAGCCGTCGGGCGCATTGCTTGCACCCGTCCAGCCATGACGCGCATAGCCTTTTTCGGACATGACGCCGCCGACGCCGCCGTGAGGCGGCGTGTGCAGGGATTCCGCGACGATGGTCTGGATGTCATCGGATTCACCATGCACCGCCGAAATGACTATTCGGTGGACTGGGACAATGTCGATCTGGGACGCACCTTCGACGCGGCCTACGCCCAGCGGGTAGCGTCCATTTTCCGGGGCGCCGCAGTCGCCGCCGCTGAACGCGAGAAGCTGGCCTCGGCGGACGTGATCTATGCCCGGAATCTCGACATGCTGGCGACCGCCCTGCTGGCGCGCCGCAAGGCCGAACTCCGCACGCCGGTGATCTATGAATCGCTCGACGTGCACCGCCTGCTCACGCGCAAGGACCCGATCGGTTTTGCGTTCCGCCGCCTCGAAGGCGCACTGCTGAAGCACGCGCGCCGGCTTGTCGTGTCATCGCCGGGTTTTCTGGCCAATCATTTCGAGAAACATCACCGCGGGAATTACGCGGCAACCATCATCCAGAACCGGCTCGCTGCCGGCGCCGATTATGGTCCGCGGCCCCCGATAGCTGCTCCCGTGTCGGGCGCGCTGCGCGTCGGCTGGGTCGGCGTACTTCGCTGCAAGCGCAGCCTCGGCCTGCTGATAGATGCCGCACGCCAGCTTGGGCCCGCGATCAGCATCGACCTGCATGGCATCCCGGCACTGACGGAAATCCCGGACTTCCACGCGCGCATCAAGGACGTACCGAATATCCACTTCCATGGCCGCTACCGCTCGCCGGAAGATCTCGCTGCGATCTATGCGGGCCTCGACGTCGTCTGGGCCGGTGACTTCATGGAGGCGGGCTACAACTCGGTCTGGCTGCTGCCCAACCGACTGTATGAGGGCGGGTATTACGGCGTGCCGCCGATCGCGCCTGCCGGTACGCAGACGGCGGCTTGGGCGGAGTCGCGCGGCATCGGCTTCACCCTGCCCGAAGACCTCGCAAGCACACTGCCAAAACTGTTCGCAGAGCTGGCCGCAGACAAGGCTCCCATCGTGGAGCGCCGCGCACGCCTGCTTGCCCTGCCTGCGTCAAACTTCGTCGCCGAACGCGGTGAACTCGCGCGGCTGATCGCGGACGCGCTTGGCGAGACGCAGACACGCCCCATCGAAGACCGGAGCCGTCATGCCGCGGAATAGCCAGACACCACAACGCGCCTGCGCGGGACGGATCGCATGAACGACATCCCCGCTCAGGCCGAGATGGGCTGGGACAAGCGTCGCCGCGCGTCCTATTCCCAGCCGCGCACCCGTCTGCGCGACGTTCTGCCCGCCATTGCGGCAGCTCTCGCCCTTGCCCTGGCCAACCTCGCCTTCGGCGCCGTCCAGCCCATCGCCGCACTCACGCTTTCCGCCGGCATCACCGTCATCGCGATTGCTGCGCTGGCAGTTGCAGGACCGCGCGGCATGACGCCCAGCATGCTGATCGGCGCCGCCACCCTGGCCATCGCCGCTATATCCGGCCTTGCTGGTCCCCTGAGCCGCGCCAGCGCGCCGCTCGCCGTTCTGTTCGCTGCGGGCGGCATGTGGACCATCGGCTACCTCGCCGCAGGCCGTCGCACGGCTCTTTCGGCTGGCTGGAGCACGCTGATCTGGACCTCCGCCGCCTATTGCGCCTGGATGTTTGTCGGCAGCACATCGGCTGGCGCTGGCAACCGCCTGATCGCCGACGCCTTCGAAACACCCGCCAATGCTTCGGTCGTGTTCGGCCTTCTCGCCATGCTCGGCCTCGGCCGCGTCCTGCACGTGCTGAAGCAGGTGGACGCCGACGCCTTGCTCGGCCTTCGCATGCTTGAGCGGCTTCTGCGCGACGCCCTTGGAGGCTTCCTGCTGCTCTTTCTCGCACTGGCCTGCCTGCTCGTCGCTGGGTCACAGCCGGGTATCCTCATGACGCTCGGCGTCCTGGTGGGGCATGTTTGGTGGGATACGCTTGCGATCATGCGCCGCCCGCATCGTGGCCGCCTTGCGCGCATTGCCGTCGTCGTCGCCCCGATCACCGCTTGCGTCCTCGCAATCTGGGGCGTCGCGGACGGCTGGCTGCACGATGAAACCGTGGCCCCCGGCATCGGCCTGACCGACGAGCTGCCCAACATGCAGCGCTTCGACGCCTATTCATCGCTCTGGCTGGAGCGCCCGATCACGGGGCATGGGCTGGGCTCGATCGACGTCGCGGGCGCGACCGTGCAGACACTCGACAACGCCAAGGCAATGCTTGCCCCGGGCGGCGCACACAACGTGTTCCTGACCTGGCTGGTTGAGACAGGTTTCGTCGGCCTTGCCCTTCTGCTTGTTGCGCTCGCCGCCGCTCACTTCCGGATCATGACGACGCTGACATCGCGCCGCGCGCCCCGCACATTCACGCGCATGGCCTTTGCAGCCACCGGTCTTTTACTCCTGCACGGCGTGACAGATTCATCCCTGAATCTGCCATCGGTTGCGTGGCTCTACGCGTTCGTACTTGGGATCGCCTGCGGTCTCGCGCGCGATCAGGAAATCAAGGATCGAGAACAACCAGCCTCCGATCCTTCCTAGGCGCGCTGGCCCTTCAGGACCTGCCGGAAAAGCCCCAGCGACCAGCTCATGTGCATGGTCGCGGACGCGAGGCCCGCCAGCAGACCGCAGGCCGATTTGTGCTTCACCGCCACCATCAGTGACGCAGCAATCAGCGCCGCGAGATAGCCGCCGGGCAGCACCAGCCCCCACAAGCTGAACGGCGCGATTGCAAGCCCCAGAACACACGCGACCAGCGTCGCTGGCGGGATCAGCTGGCGCAGTTTCGGCCGCTCGCCATGTTTCATCAGCGTGCGCGCCCGACCCTTGCCATAGTTGAAATACTGCCGCGCCAGCGCGCCAGCAGTCGCGCGTGGCAGGTAGCTCAACCGGATATCCGCATCGAGAAAAATATGCTCGCCCGACTGGCGCAGCCGCGCGTCGTACTCGGCATCCTCATTGTGCGAGAACGTCTCATCATAGCCGCCAACAGCCAGGAAGGCCTTCAGATCGAAGCCCGCGTGATGGCCGTGGTCGACCTCGCCCGACTTGCGACCTCCCCTGTGCGCAGACCCACCCGACCCTAGGGGCGTATCGACAATCCAGGCATTCGCGCGTTGGAAACAGCTGGTCCCGACCGCATCCATCGGCACGACCAGCGAGGCCACGCCGTGGCGAACCAGAGAGTCGGCTACCCGCATCACGTAGTTCTCGGGATAGATCGCATGCGCATCGCACCGCACGAGGATGCTGCGGCCCGCGCCAGCGCCCTGTGCTGCAAGGTTAACCGCCGCCGACTGTAGCCGCTTCGGATTGTCGATCAGGCGCAGGTTCGGAAATTCGCCTTGCAGCGCCAGAACGATTTCGCGCGTGCGATCCCGACTGCCGCCATCAGCCACGACCATCTCGATCGCCGAGAGGCGCGCATCCCCCGTCATGAGCGAGCGAACGCAAGTCGCGATATGCTCAGCCTCATTCAACGCCGGGATTACGACGATCACGGCTTCGCCGGCAACAACGCCAGTGACTGCAGCAGTCGCGTCAAGAGTTTCCGTGTCGCCCATAGCGTTCAGCGTCTCTCCAGCCAGCCGGCTCAGGCCGGCGACGGGTGTGTGCCGCGCAGCCCTGCATGGGGAGCGATATCCCACGTCCGCGCCGGCGTCTTCACCCGCGCGCGATAGGCGTCAAACGGAATCCCATTCAGGCCCGCCTTGTAGCGCATCTCCGCGAGAAATTCCTCATTCGGACCGATCCAGCGCAACAGGTCTGCCTGCTCGAAAGCGCGGCTGCGGATCGCTTCTGGCATACTGGCCCAGTTGGTGAGGACAAAGTTGAAACGCCAGCGGAT
>CALRWU020000229.1:0-5882 GCA_943371945.1 Azorhizobium sp. AG788 | reverse complement strand
CGTTTCGTGGTTAAAGCCCCGCTCCCGGCCGATTTCCTCGCCGTACTGTCCGCCGCAGGGCTCCATTTGCCCGATGATCTGGCCCCCTGATCTGGCAATGCAGGCCAGTTAGCCCTATGGACGGGGCGCAATGCTCAACGTCCTTCTCGTAGCCCTCGGGGGCGGCCTCGGCGCCGCTGGCCGCTATGGCGTCTCTCTGACTGCGCCCGCGCAGCCCGGTGAGTGGCCGTGGGCGACGTTCGCCATCAACGTCGCGGGCAGCCTGCTGATCGGCGTCCTCGCCGGCTGGCTCGCGACCAGGGGCGAGCCCGGCGAACAATGGCGCCTCTTCCTCGGAGTCGGCGTCCTCGGCGGCTTCACCACCTTCTCCGCTTTCTCGCTTGAGACCATGCGCCTGATCGAGCGCAGTGACTGGCTCGGCGCGTCCACATATTCGGTCGGTTCGGTCCTCGCTGGCCTCGCCGCAGTCGCGATCGGATTGCTCATGGCGAAACAGGTGTTCGGATGAGCTGGAACGTAGGTCAGGTCGTCAATCTCAATGTCGATGCGGACGAGGATGATACGCGTCTCGATCGCTGGCTGAAGCGTAAATTCCATGGCCTGACGCAAGGCCAGATCGAGAAGGCCTGCCGCACCGGAGAGATCCGCGTCGACGGCGCTCGCGCCAAGGCCAACACCCGCGTGAAGGCCGGCCAATCTGTTCGCGTCCCCCCGATGACCGCAGCCAAGGATCGTCCCGGCGCCGACGAAGACGACAAGCCCCGCATGACCGTGAAGGCGTCCGACGCCGACATGATGCGCTCGCTCGTGATCTTCGAGGACGATCGCATCATCGCGCTCAACAAACCCTCGGGCCTTGCCACGCAGGGCGGCACCGGAACATCGCGCCACATCGACGGCCTGTCGCGCGCACTGGTTGACGACACCGCCGAAAAGCCACGCCTCGTCCACCGCCTAGATCGCGACACGTCTGGCGTGCTGGTCCTCGCGAAGACGGTGGGCTCAGCCAACCAGCTCAGCAACCTGTTCCGCTCGCGCGAGCTCGACAAGATCTACTGGGCCGTCACGCTCGGCGTACCGCATCCTGTCAACGGCGACATCCGCGGCTGGATGATCAAGTCGACCGGCCCAGGCAGCGACAAGGAAAAGATGCGCACGGCCGAGCAGAACGAGAAGGGCGCGGTCCACGCGCTCACGCTCTATTCGGTCGTCCAGAACGCCGGTCGCAAGGCCGCCTGGGTGGCGCTGAAACCGGAGACCGGCCGCACGCACCAGTTGCGCTTCCACATGGCGGAAATCGGCTGTGCCATCATCGGCGACCGCAAATACACGTGCGATCGCGAACTGCCGCAAGGCCTCGCCGATGGCCTGCACCTGCACGCCCGCGCCCTGCGCCTCCCCGGACCTCGCGGTCCGATCGAGATCGTCGCAGACCTGCCGCCGCACATGAAGCAGACGTTCGCAGTGCTGGGCTTCGAAGAGCACTCCGCCGAGAACTTTTTCGATCTGCGCAAGCCGCGTCGCATCCGCTAAGCCGAGATCTGCCGATGGAATACGCGAAGGGCGTCAAAGGCGAGATCGACCAGCGGCCGAAGCGCTTCTACACGGATGTCTCCATCGCCGCCGAAGATGGCCTCTGGCGCGTGCTGCTCGATGCCCGCGCCCTTCGCACAGCAGGCGGCAAACACCTCGCCGTTCCGTCTGAACCGCTAGCCGAAGCCATCGCCGCCGAATGGCGTGCGCAAACCGAGCGTATTGACCTCTACACGATGCACATCACGCGCATGGCCTATGGCGCCGTCGATCGAACGCCCGAAGCGTGGGAGTCCGCCGCAAACGAAGCAGCACGCTTCGCTGGCACGGACCTCGTTTGCTATCTCGCGGATGGTCCCGCCGTCCTGCGCGACCGTCAGCAGGCCGCCTGGGCGCCGCTGCGCGAATGGGCGGGGCAGGCGCTGGGAGTCCAACTCGACGCCACCGTCGGCATCGCGCCCATCTCGCAGCCGGAAGCATCACTTCAGGCTGTGCACGCGCACGCCACCTCGCTCGACGCATTCCGCAAGGCGGGCCTCGCCCACGCCATCCCGCTTTTCGGCTCGGCCGTGCTGGGCCTCGCGGTTGAACGGGGCCGTCTCACCGCGGCCGAAGCCTACGAACTCTCGCGCATCGACGAGGCCTTTCAGACCGAACGCTGGGGCGAAGACTCCGAAGCCGCCAGACGCACCGAGCGCGGCCGCGCAGAGGCCGCGGCGCTCGATGCCTGGTTCGCTGCTCTGCCTTAGGGTGCGCCACCCATCAGCGCGACGCCCTCGTCGAGTCGATCCGCATAGGCGTTCAGCGCTTTTGCAGTCAGGCCGACATACGTCTCCGCATCTTCCCAACGCTCATCCTCGATCGCCTCGCGAACGCCGGGAAGGGTCTTCGCGCCGTATCCGGTGAAACGCCCCGGCGCGTAAACCATGTTCTTGTACCAGCCGCGACCACCGGGCAGGCCCGGCTCAGACGTCATCGCCTGTTCGGTCTTGCCCGCCAGCGCGACCAGCTTGGCCTTCGCCTCGCCCGACAGCGTCGGCGACTTTGCAGCCAGTGTCTTGTCATAAGCCGCCGCACTCGCCTTCAGCCGCACGACCGCATTTTCCAGCGGCGCGAAGTTGAAGAACGGCACCACCTTCAACGGCGTCGGCGCACCATTCGTCTGTGTCGGATCGTCCGACAGCTTGAAGGCGTTCGCCGCGATCAGCTTGGCCTGCGCCATCTGTGCGTCGCGCTTGGCGCCCGCCAGCGTCTTCACCTCGTCGAGATAGGTCGAGACCGTGTCGGCAAAATCGCCGTAACGCGCCACCGGTGCATCCTGTTCGGACATGCGCAACACCATGCGCCCTGTCGTTTTGGCGAGCGCGCCAGCATAGGCAAAGCCCGGATCGACGAAGGTCGAATGGTGTTCGTAGGTGTCGTACGCCGAGTGATAAACACCGCCGCTGCTGCCCTCGCCGCCATAACCGACATTCAGCGCGGCAATGCCCAGATGCTGCAGGAAGCTCGAATAATCCGAACCGGAGCCCAGCGGATCCAGCGGAATGTCCTTGCCATCCGCAGCCAGCTTGCCGACCGCCTTGGTCCGCTCATTGGCGCCGCCCGAAGCCGCCGCCACCATCGCTCCCGCGCGCGCCCGCTTGTCGACGCTCACCCCCGTCTGCGGATCGGTGACATCGAGAGCGACCTTGTTGACGAAGTTCTGCAGGGAATGGTTGCCCTCCGCCCCGAGGAAGCCGCGTCCATTGCCGTCCGTGTTGATGTAGATCAGCGCCTTCTGTTTCAGTTCGTCCGCGTGCGTTTCCGCCCACTCGGTCGAGCCGAGCAGCATCGGTTCTTCTGCGTCCCAGCTCAGATAGACCAGCGTCCGCTTCGGCTTCCAGCCCGTCTTGGCCAGTTCGCCGATCGCCTTTGCTTCGGCCATCATCGCGATGTGCCCGCTGATCGGATCGGACGCGCCGAATACCCAGCCGTCATGGTGATTGCCGCGCAGCACCCACTGGTCCGGATAGAGCGAGCCCTCCATCTTCGCGACAACGTTGTAGATCGTCTTCAGCGACCATTCCGACTTCACCACCAGGTGCGCCTTGGCAGCGTCCGTGCCGCCCACATGGTAGGTGATCGGCATGCCGCCGCGCCAGTTCGCCGGCACGACATTGCCGCCCATCGCGCCGAGAAATTTTTCCGCGTCGCCATACGAGATCGGCAGCACCGGAATCTTCAGGATCGTCGGCGCATCCTCGCGCAGCAAACGCGTTGCGCCATCCGTCGCTCCCACGCCCGGCGTCAGCGGATCGCCCGGATAAAGCGGCATGTCGGCAACCGACCCGCGCTGGAACCCCTGCGGTGGTCGCGACGCGCCCTTTGGATAGACGTCATCGACGGAGAATCCGTCATCGCGCGGATCGGAATAGATGATGCACCCGACTGCACCATGGTCCTGCGCCAGCTTCGGCTTCAGTCCGCGCCAGCCCTGGCCGTAACGGGCGATCACGATCTTGCCCTTCACATCGACGCCCATGCGCTCCAGCGCCTTGTAGTCGTCGGGCATGCCGTAATTCACATAGACGATCGGCGCGGTCACATCGCCATCGCCCTGGAAGGCGACATAGGCCGGTAGCTCGTTCTTGGTGCGGCTCGACGTGGCGTCGCCCGGAATCGGGCGCTCGGTCAGGGTCGCGGAAAACTTCTTCGGCGTCGTAAGTTCAAGCGAAACTTTAAGTGGCGTCGGATACAGCACCTTGAACGACTCGATTTGCGCGTCCCATCCCCACGCCTTGAAACGCGCCAGCGTGTCTTCGGCGTTCAGCTTGTCGTGTGGCGAACCGACATGGTTCGGCTCCGCGGCCATCTTCTTCATCCAGCCATCCATCTCCGGCGGCGAGATGAAGGTGTCGAAGGACTTCTCGAGGTCCGGCAAGGTTGTCGCCTGTTGCGACATTACCGGCGCAGCGAGAAGGCCGGCGGCCAGAATGCTGGCCGCGAAAAGAACTGTCTTGCGCATGATCCGTCCCACGTTTGTTTCGGACGCAGCTAGGCATTTCCCGCGAAGCGGAGCAAGCCGCCCTCACGCCACAGCTGATCACGCATCGCAATTGCCTGGCCGTCAGGCGTCCGGAATCATCACGTCGATCGCCTCGATGATGACGCTCGATTGGCACGGGTTCGCGGCGCCTTCGGCCGCCGGGTCCTTCGCATCGAAGACATAACCAGAGACCGTCATCGGCCTGTTTGTGTATTCCGGCGTCACCATGCCCGCTAGCGACAGCAAGACGCCCGATACGCATGGCGCATTGCTCGCGGGCTTCGTCAGAGTGGGATAAAGAGTGAAGGCGCGCCCTTCCAGCGTGAACCACCCCGTCAGGGTCGCAGCGTCGCCATCAGCCGTCGGCTTCATGCCCGCCAGGTCAAAGCTGGGCTTTGCCGCAGGTTCGGGAACAGAACATCCTGCTGCCAGTATCACGCAACAGGCCAGCAATCCGCGCATCTTCCGCACCACCCGACTAAAGCGAGGTTCTGCTTCAGCCGTCGCAATTGCAAGAGGCGGCCGCACGCAGGACTGCTAGTCCTCCATGCCAGCCCGTTGCGCGCAGGCATAGGCGAACTGCGCCAAGGGCTGCACGCGGCCTTCATTCTGCGCCGCCGCCGCATTGCTCGCCGTGCCATCGCGCACGCGACCAACGATGCCCTGCAGGATGCCCGCGAGGCGGAAGGCGTTGTACGCGAAAAAGTAGTCGAGGTTCGGAATGCCAGCGCGACCCGTCAGCTCGCAATACCGCGCGACATACTGATCCTTGTTCGGAATGCCGTAGGATGGATCCTGCACCACGCCGGAGATCGACGGGCGCTGCGGATCGGACGACGGCATCACCCACGACATCAGGTGATAGGTGAAGTCCGCCAGCGGATCGCCCAGCGTCGACAGCTCCCAGTCCAGCACCGCCAGCACGCGCGGCTCGGTCGGGTGCAGCACCATGTTGTCGATGCGGTAGTCGCCATGCACGATCGTGGTGATCTCGCCCGGCGGAATGTTCTTCGGCAGCCACTCGATCAACCGGTCCATCTCCGGGATCTTGGTCGTCTCGGACATCTGGTACTGCTTCGTCCAGCGATGGATCTGGCGCGCGATATAGTCGCCTTCCTTGCCGAACCCTTCGAGCCCGGCCTTCTTCCAGTCCACGTTATGCAGCGCCGCAAACGTCGAGATCTTCGCGTCATAAATCGCGCTGCGCTGGGCAGGCGTGGAGTCGGGCAGGGTTGCGTCCCACAGGATGCGGCCTTCCACCATGTCCATGATATAGAACATCGTGCCGGTGACGCTCTCATCCTCACAGAGGCCGTACGGCTTC
>CALRWU020000228.1:0-5898 GCA_943371945.1 Azorhizobium sp. AG788 | reverse complement strand
CGTCCAATCCCGGTATGGCGGCCCCGATCTATCGCCTGTCCAAGGCGGCGAAAGCCGGCGTCACCCGCAGCGAGCTTCTTCCCGCGCTGCTGTTCGGCGACAGCGTGTCGCCCACCCAATACGAGGCGATCGTCGCGCCGTTGGGCAATACCCGCTCGCTCTGGCGGCTGCGCAAGGTCGAAGCGTCGACCTTGCCCGGCAGCGGCTCGGTCGATCCGCGCGCACTCTATGTCGAGGATGCGCCGATCGGATTCTTCTCGGCGCGCCGCGATGGCCGCGTCGTCTATCTCAACCAGACGCTGCGCCAGATGCTGGGCCTGCCCGATGGCGAGAACGCGCTGCGCCTCGAAGACATCATGCGCCCCGAGGGCCTCAAGCTGATGAAGCGCGACGTGCGCGGCCAGGCGAGCCAGCGGGCCGAAGTCGTGCTGCGCGCGCGCGACGGCGTCGAGTCGTCCGCAACCCTGCTGACCACCTGGTCCGGCAAGGGCGCCGATGCGATGACGCGCTCGATCGTGTACATCGCCAACGCTTCGGAACAATCGGCGCGCCGGGCCGGACCCGCCATCTCGCCTGCTGAGGCTGCAGAAGTTCGCGCGGCGGGCCGTGCCGACGACACCATGTTCTCGGACGCCCCCTTTGGCGTCGTGCGCCTCGATGGCGAGGGCGTCGAAAGCGCCGTCATTCTCGATGCGAACCGCTCGCTGGTGGAAATGACCGGCGGCCGCGCCCAACCCGGCGCACGCTTTGCCGATCTGTTCGTCGCCGATCAAGGCACGGCTGCGTTGGCCGACGAGTTGAGCAAGGCGCTGGATGGCGCGCGCTCGTTCAAGCTGGCCGGCAGCAAGGACCGGTCGGCCGACGTGTTCGTCACGATCGATCGTCAGGGCCGCCCGGCTGCGGCCTATGTCATCGACACGACCGAGAAGCGCGAGCTGGAAAAACGCCTGGCGCAGGGCGAGAAGCTGCAGGCGCTCGGCAACATGGCGGGCGGGCTGGCCCACGAATTCAACAACATGCTGGCCGGCATCATCCTCAACGTGAACAAGCTGGAAATCCGGCACCCTCCGGGCGATCCGACCTTCTTCGAGCTGAAAGCGATCAACGAGTTCGCGGCGCGCGGCGCCCAGTTGATCCGCACCATGCTGGCCTTCACGCGCCAGCAGGTGTTCCGCCCGGAACTGTTCGACGTCACCGACGCGCTGTCGGATTACTACACACTGCTGCGCGACATTATCGATGAGCGCATCAAGCTGGACATCGTGCACGGCCGCGACCTGCCGCGTATCCGTGCGGACAAAGGCCAGCTGGAAACGGTGGTCACCAACCTGTGCACCAACGCGCGCGACGCCATGATCGACAAGAGCGGCGGCGGACGCCTGCTGATCCGCACGTCGCGTTCGGATGCGGCTGCGGCGCGCAAGGATGGCTTCACGCATGTCACCGATGGCGACTATGCACTGATCGAAGTGATCGATGATGGCGGCGGTATTCCTCCGGAAATCCTCGAGAAAATCTTCGAGCCCTTCTTCACCACCAAAGCCGAGGGCAAGGGCACGGGCCTTGGCCTCGCCACCTGCTACGGCATCGTGAAACAGCTCGGCGGCTTCATCTACCCGGTCTCGAAGATGGGGCGCGGCACGACGTTCAAGATCTTCCTGCCAGCCTGGACGGGCGCTGTGGAAGAGACTGGCGCGGATGCAATCCCCGAAGGCGTGCCGATGGCGACGCAGCCGGTGGCTGAGCCCACGCAAACGCGCGGTAGCGGCGATCTCGCCGGACGCGGCAGCATCCTGCTGGTCGAGGATGAAGATGGCGTGCGCGGCATCGCAGCGCAACTGCTGCAGTCTTTCGGCTAGTCCGTGATCGAGGCCAGCGATGGCGAGAAGGCGCTTGAGATCATCAAGCAGCATTCGGGCTCGATCGACCTGCTGATCTCCGACGTGGTGATGCCCGGCATGGATGGTCCGGCGCTGCTCAAGGAAGCGCGGCCATGGCTGACCAACACGCGCGTCATGTTCATCTCGGGCTATGCCGAACGCGACCTGGCCAAGGCCCTGGAAGACGATCGCGCGATCTCGTTCCTGCCCAAGCCATTCACGCTGAAGCAGCTGGCTGAACGCGTGAAGGCGGAGCTGCAGGCGGCTGCCTGAACTTCGCCGCATGCAACCCGTCGGTAGGCTGACGCGTACTTAAAGGACGGGGACGTTGTTCGAGAGGTTCCGGCATGAGTCGCGAAGCAGAACTTGCCGCAGTGCGGGAGCAGGTCAGCGTTCTGGCTGAGCAGGTCTTCTCGCTGATCGACGTTATCTCACGCCAGACCGAAGCGGGCACGGATACAGATTCTGCGCGTGGAAAGATGGATATTCTCGAGAACCTGATGTGGAAACTCCACGCCAGACAAAATCGCCTCAAGAATTTGCTGCACTAGAGCGCAGTCAGTCTCGCTGGAAACACCGAAACCCGCTCCAGCGCTCTAGATTCCTTGTTAAGAGTCGGATTCACGCCTTCGCTGGAACGCCGATGGCGATTCCATCTCAGGCGATCCGGCTCTAGCCGCGCAGTACTCCGCCCGTTCCCTTGGCGACTGATTTGACAATCGCCTGCGCAACCGCATCGATCTGTTCATCCGTCATGGCAGCGCCGCGCGGTTGAAGCGTGACTTCGATGGCGACGGACTTCTTGCCTTCGCCAATGCTCGCGCCGCGATAGACGTCGAACACGCGCGCCGCCGTTACCAGTTTGGGATCGGCCTTGAGCGCGAGGCGGGCGATGTCGCCGGCCGCAACCTTCTCATCCACCACAAAGGCGAAGTCGCGCCGGACAGGGGTCTGGTCGGCCTTGTCCAGCACGGGGCGCGTCTTTGTCGGCTTGGCCTTGGCTGTCGGCAGCGCATCGAGCGACAGCTCGATTGCGAGCACGGGCCCATCAACGCGCATCGCTTTCAGGAAGGCGGGATGCAGTTCGCCGAACGAGGCCACAACCTGCTTCGGCCCAAGGCGCAGCGTGCCTGAGCGACCGGGATGCCAATGAGCGCCTTCCGGTGCGCCGATCTGGAACTTCTCGGGCGACTGATCGAGGGCTGCGAGGATCGCGAAGAGATCTGCCTTGGCGGAGAAGGCGTTGTAGGGCGAAGGCGCGCCCTGCCAGTCGCGGCCCTTTGCTGCTTTCACCACGGCGGCGACCTGCATGCGCTGGTCTGTGGGCTTGTCGCCCGGATAGACGGGGCCGGCTTCGAACAGACGCACATCGTCCACGCCATGGTCGGCATTGCGCTGGGCGGCTTCGGCGAGGTTGGCCAGCATCGAGGGTCGCATGTAGTCGAGATCCGAGGCGATCGGATTGGCGATCGTGAGCGCTGTTTGCAGGCTGTTGGCGCCGCCGATCATCAGGGCGGCGCGCTCGTGATGCATGAAGCTCCACGTCACCGTCTCGAGGAAGCCGCGCGCTGCCAGCACCCGGCGCGACGTGCGCACGCGGTTCTGTAGCGGCGTCACCACGACGCCGAGCCCGGCCGGGGCCGGCAGCTTTTCGGTCGGCAGCTTGTCGTAGCCTTCGATGCGGATCAGTTCTTCGACGATGTCGGCAGAGCCTTCCACGTCCGGGCGCCAGGACGGAACCTTGGTCGGCCAGACCGTGTCCTGATCATGCGTATGCTGCGGTACGAGCGGCTCGAAGCCGAGCGCGAGGAGAATGTGCTCCATGCGCTTCGCCGGCATGTCGAGGCCGGTGAGGCGTTTCATGTCGCGCGGTTTGAAGGCAACGGGTGCGGGGCCTTCCGGCGTCTTGCCGGCGAGCACGATCTCGGCAGGCTCGCCGCCGCAGGTCTCGAGGATCAGCCTGGTCGCCAGCTCGATGCCCTCAACGCAGGAATGAGGGTCGATGCCGCGCTCGTTGCGGAAGCGGGCATCGGAGATGATGCCTGTGGCGCGACCGGTGCGGGCGGTGCGGTTGGCGTCGAAATAGGCGCTCTCGATGAAGACGTCGATGGTGTCGATCGAGCAGCCGGTGCCCTCGCCACCCATCACGCCGCCAAGGCCGATGGCGCCGCTGTCGTCCGCGATGACGCACATGTCGGCGAGGTTGGAATAGGTCTTGCCGTCGAGTGCGACGAAGCTGTCGTCCTTGGTGCCGAGGCGCGCGACGATGCCGCCCTTGAGTTTGGCGGCGTCATAGACGTGGAGCGGGCGGCAGCGATCGAACGAGATGTAGTTCGTCACGTCGACCAGCATGTTCTTCGGGTTGATGCCGATCGCCTTGAGGCGTTTCTGCATCCAGTCCGGCGACGGACCATTCTTCACGCCGCGGATCATGCGGCCGGCGAAGACGGGGCAGGCGGTCGCGTCCGAGATGCTGACTGTAATCGGCGATTTGAACTTGCCGGTCACGGGCTTCACGGTCGGCAGGGAGAATTTGCCGAGACCCTTGGCGCCGAGGTCGCGCGCAATGCCTACAACACCGAGCCAGTCTGGGCGGTTGGGCGTCACTTCGAAATCGATCACCGTGTCGAGCGCCAGTGCGTCGGCCACGGCCGAGCCAACCTTCAAATCGTCCGGCAGTTCGATGATGCCGCCGTCGGCGATGGCTTGCTCTTCGGAAAGACCGAGGGCTTCGGCGCGGAACTTCCAGTCGTCAAAGCGCGCGATGCGGAGGCGGAAGGGGTCTTCGTCGGTGACCATCTCGCCACCCGAGCACAGCATGCCGTTTGAGACGACGCCGCGTACCGGCTTGGCGACCAGCGTGATGCCGGAGCCGGGGATGTACGCTCCAATCGGCGCATAGGCTGTGACGAGGCCGGGACGGGCATTGAGGCCGCCGCAGACGATCTCCTTCATGCCGTCGATGGTGTCGACCTGGCAGACCTGGAGCTTGTCGGCATTCGGGTGCTGTTTCGCGGAGACGATGCGGCAGACGGTGAACTGTTTCAGCGCATCCTTCGGGTCGTGCGCGTCCTCAACCTCGAGGCCAGCCTGCGTCATGGCTTCGAGGATCGCGGGAAGATCCGCGCTCGTGTCGAGATAGTCCTTCAGCCAAGGGAGGGTGAATTTCATTGTGCGCGCTCTGATCGCGTGGAGACAAGGACGTCGACGAGATTGGGGCCGCGAGCGCGATTGCAATGCGCCAGAGGGCCGGGTTCCTCTGCTTGGAACGATACGGCGAGGCCCTGTTCGGCGAAGGCTCGATATCCGTTGGCGAAGAACCGCGCGCAGGTGAGATCGACCCGGCCCGACGCTACAGCCGGCCTGTTGGGGACGCCACCCTCGGATTCCCGGCCTTGGAGTTTTTTCGCGGGTTCAAGATACATGGTCCACCAGTCATTCTCGTTGTTCTTTTCGCTGACGATGAGGATCGCGCCGTCATCGACCCAGCCCGAAATCCGCACCCACTTGCCCTCCCATTCGGAGGGGGCGTCCCAAATGGCGCGGAACGTGGTCTCGATCACCGGCTGCCCATCGCGCGTCGCGTCCATCGCTGTCGCGCACGCGGCCGTGAGACCGCCTAGCAGCAAGGCGAAGACGGGACGAAGGCTCACGATAGCCCCCCGGTCACCGTCGGCAGCAGCCACGGCTTGAAGCCGTAGTGCTTGATCCATTCGACGTCGGCTTCGAAATAGGGGCGCAGGTCGGGCATGCCGTATTTGAGCATGGCGAGACGATCGACGCCGAGGCCGAAGGCGAATCCCTGATACGTCTCCGGGTCGATACCGCACGAGCGGAGCACGTTGGGGTGCACCATTCCGCAGCCGAGAATTTCGAGCCAGTCATTGCCCTGGCCGATCTTGATCTCGCCGCCTGAACGGTCGCAGCGGATATCCATCTCCGCGCTCGGCTCGGTGAACGGGAAGAAGTGCGGACGGAAGCGCGACTCGGTGGTCGGCACTTCGAAGAAACGCGAGAA
>CALRWU020000227.1:0-5909 GCA_943371945.1 Azorhizobium sp. AG788 | reverse complement strand
GTCATCGGACCGCGCGGGATGGCGACCGGCTTGGCCGCTACGGGCGCTGCGGGGGCAGGTTTCGCAACGGTCGCCGCCTTGTCCTGCTCGCCCTTGTTCTTGCCAAATCCAAACATGTCGCCACCTCCCGTATGCGCTTGTTCCGCGCTCTTGCCAGCGATCCTAGACGCCGTCACCTACCCCGGCAATTCTTTCGGATGCCGCAACCCCTCCAGCGCTCCCTGTAATCCCCATTCCGGAAGTGTTTGTCGCAGCCAGTAGCCCGCAAGTCCCCGATGCCGCGACCGCGCAAAATGGCGCCGGGATCAGGAGTCGATCCATTCCGCCGCGCCGTCATCTGCGCTATCGGAAATGCCTGCGCCAATCCTGGGGGAAAACGTATGCGCCTGAGCCTTCTCGCCGCCGCCACCCTCGTCCTCGCCGCTTGCGGCCAGCCCAGCGATCCCACCGCGACTGCCTCGACCGACGCCCCGGAAGCACCGATCTCCGGTCCCGCCGAGTCTCCGGCCGCAACCGTAACAGCAAGCACGCCGCTTCCTGCCCGCTTCGACTGCCTGCGCGAGTCCGGCGGCATCCTCGTCGTCGCCCATCGCGGCGGCCCGACGCGCGACTATCCCGAGAATGCCATCGAGACCCTGGAACGCACCCGAAAGGCTGGCGCCCAGGCCATGGAGATCGACATCGCCGAGACCAAGGACGGCCAGCTTGTCCTGATGCATGATGACGACCTCGACCGCACCACCAACGGCACGGGACTCGTCGCCGACCACACGCTGGCCGAGATCCAGGCGCTGAAACTCAAGACCGGCAGCAAACAGACCGACTTCCACCCGCCGACACTTCAGGCGGCGCTTGAATGGGCCGTGACGAACAACGCCCTGCTCGAGCTCGACAAGAAACGCTCCGCCGCCTACGCGCCGATCATCGCAGCCGTCCGCGCCGCGAAAGCTGAAAACAACATCCTCCTCATCACCTACACCGATGATCAGGCGATCGAAGCGCAAAAGGCCGCGCCCGACTTGATCATCAACGCCACCATGAACTCGGCCGACCAGCTCGACACGCTCATCGCCGCCGGCCTCAAGCCCGAGCGCCTCATCGCCTGGACCGGCAATGTCGAGCCCCGCCCGGAGCTCTGGAAAGCCCTCGCCGCGCGCGGGGTCGAAAGCATCTTCGGAGCCAATGGCTCGCGCGCCGAAGGCCTCGACTACAAATACTGGGACGATGGCGACGGATCCGAGTTCAACACCCTCGCTGCCGCTGGCCTGCCGATCCTGGTTACCGGCTACAGCGACAAGACATCCCGACAGCTTTCACAGGAAATTCGCGCCGCTGCCGGCTGCGGATTCTGACCCATCGCGGGAATTTGCAGTTCGCCTGTTGCGGTGCAGCAAGCCGCCTGGTTCTTGCGCGCGGCGAACAGCCCACCGCTCTGCTCGGTTTTCCGCGATTTGCGCCCTGTGCGCGACCGTACGCGTCACGATCCCGTGCCCGGCATGTGCTGCGGCGCGGCGACGCACGGCGCCAAGATTTCGCTCGACGCAAGGCGTCCCGGCTGGGTAATTGGGCAGGCTGCGAACTGTTTGCGGCAGGGCATGCCAAAGGCAACGCGCATAACTTGGCTTCCGTTAAACTGGGCTAGCTGACGTTCAGGCTGGCGCTTTAGGTTAGCGGACTTAAACGGTCGGGCGAATCATGCTCCAGCCGTTTCCGAAACGGGCCGCGCTGGCACAGGCTGTGCTCGCATGAGAGCTGGAAACAGCTGAGTTAAAAACGGGTGAGTTGAACGCATCGTTGCCAGAGAGCATCGACGCGTTGGTTCCGGGGAACGGCAGGGGCGTGTGACCCCGCCTCCGTTCCGGGTTGGCAAGAGTGGGATTACGCTGACATGAGCACTTTCGTCGCGCCGCTGAAATCGAAGAATTCGGCGAGCAATGCCTCCGGCGCCATCCCCGGTCTCGAGCCCGCCCCGACACGCCACGCCAGGCTGGTCGCCTGGGTCAAGGACATCGCAGCGCTGACCAAGCCGGATCGCGTCCACTGGTGCGATGGCTCGGACGCCGAATTCGAAACCCTCACGGCCGAACTGATCGCCCTCGGCACGCTCAAGCGCCTCAACCCGGCCAAGCGCCCGAACTCCTTCTACGCCGCGTCAGATCCCAAGGACGTCGCCCGCGTTGAATCGCGCACCTTCATCTGCTCGGAAAAACAGATCGACGCTGGCCCGCTCAACAACTGGTCCGACCCGGTCGAAATGCGCGCCAAGCTCAACGGCCTATTCGACGGCTGCATGCGTGGCCGCACCATGTACGTTGTGCCGTTCTCGATGGGCCCCGTCGGCTCGCCGATTTCCGCCCTCGGCGTCGAAATCACGGACTCAGGCTATGTCGCCATCTCCATGCGCGTCATGACCCGCATGGGCCGTGCGGCACTCGAAGCCATGGGCGACGATGGCTTTTTCGTCCCGGCGGTCCACACGCTCGGCGCGCCGCTCAGCGCGGGCCAGAAGGACGTTCCGTGGCCCTGCAACGAAGACAAGTACATCGTCCACTATCCCGAGACCCGCGAGATCTGGTCCTACGGCTCCGGCTATGGCGGCAACGCCCTCCTCGGCAAGAAGTGCTACGCGCTCCGCATCGCTTCCGTCATGGCCCGCGATGAGGGTTGGCTTGCCGAGCACATGCTCATCCTCAAACTCACCTCGCCCGAAGGCGTCGAGAAATTCATCGCCGCCGCCTTCCCGTCCGCCTGCGGCAAGACCAATCTCGCCATGCTCGAGCCGACGCTGAAAGGCTGGAAAGCCGAAACCATCGGCGACGACATCTGCTGGATGCGCTTCGGCGACGATGGCCAGCTCTACGCCATCAACCCGGAAGCCGGCTTCTTCGGCGTCGCCCCCGGCACCTCCGCTGCGACCAACAAGAATGCGCTTGAATCGTGCGCCCGCAACACCGTCTTCACCAACGTCGCGCTGACCGCTGATGGCGACGTCTGGTGGGAAGGCATGACGAAAGAGCCGCCCGAAGGTCTCACCGACTGGCGCGGCCGTGCCTGGTCGCCGGCCATGGGCGAGCCTGCCGCTCACCCGAACGCGCGCTTCGCCTGCCCCGCCGGCCAGTGCCCGGTGATCGCGCCCGAGTGGGAAAACCCCGCCGGCGTGCCGATCTCCGCCATCCTGTTCGGCGGTCGTCGCGCCTCCGCTGTTCCGCTCGTCACCGAAGCCTTCGACTGGGAGCACGGCGTATTCATGGGCTCGACGGTCGCCTCCGAAGGCACCGCCGCCGCCGAGAACAAGGTCGGCGAACTCCGCCGTGACCCGTTCGCGATGCTGCCCTTCACCGGCTACAACATGGCCGACTACTTCGCGCACTGGCTGAAGATTGGCCAGAAGTCCGGCGCCAAGCTTCCGAAGATCTACTTCGTGAACTGGTTCCGCAAGGACAAGAACGGCAAGTTCATCTGGCCCGGCTTCGGCGAGAACAGCCGCGTCCTCAAATGGATTGTCGAGCGCCTCGAAGGCAAGGCTGCCGCCAACGACACCGCCATCGGCCGCGTCCCCGCGAAGTCCGCGCTCGACATCTCGGGCCTCGGCCTTACCGACGAACAGATGGACACGCTCCTCGGCGTCGACCACGAGATCTGGCGCGACGAAGCCTCGAAGATCCCCGAGTTCTTCGAAAAGTTCGGCGAACGCCTCCCGGCCGCGCTGTGGGACCAGCACAAGTCGCTCACCCAACGCCTGGGTTAGTCAGCACCACAATTCCAACATCAAAGGCCCGCTCCACCGAGCGGGCCTTTTGCATTTCCAGACTGCGCGCTAGCATGCGACGTGCGGTTCAAATGCCGCTGGTTGGGGGGCCATAATGTCGAAATGGACGCTTGCAGATCAGGTCGGCGCCGAAGCTGCCGCAAAGATCGAGGCTGAGAACGCCAAGGCTGGCCCGCGCACCTTCATCGTTCCCGGAGATCACCTGCCGCCCTACATGGCCTCCGTCATCCTGCAGGGCACGACGCTCCTCTTCGCGATCGTTATGGGGATCGCGATCACCTTCAACATCATGACGCTGCAGTTGCTCGAACGTATCGCAGCCGGGGGCTTTGCGACTCAGGAAGAACAAGTCGCCGCCCTCGCGCCGATCCTGCGCTGGGTAGAGATGGTTGGTCCGGTCACGATCGGCACGTTCGTGCTGTGCGTCATCGCGTATCTCAATTTCGTCTACGCAGCGGCTCGCAACCTTGAGCGGGCCTGGGCTGCCGGCTTCAAGCGCACGCCATGGGGCGCTGTCGGCGTATCCTTCATCCCGCTCGGAAACCTCGTTATGATCTATCAGGTAATGCGTGACATCTGGGTCAGCTCGCACGATCCCCGTCACGGCGCCTTGAAGCCAACGCCCCTCCTTGCGGCATGGTGGACGCTCTATCTCGTAGGCAACGTCGGAACCCGCATCCTCAGCAGGACGCTGGGCGGTGCGGGAAACGACGCAAGCGCAGCAGCAACGTATCTGTGGATCGAGACAGGCTTACTGGCGATGGTCCTCGCCTCATGCCTCTTGCTCTTCAAGATCGTGGGCGACATCAGGATTGCCCAGTCGCAGTGGACGGACCCTGCGGTCGACCAGACTGCCGAACCTGCTTCCTTGGCAGCTGACGTCGCCTGACCTACACCCCCAACACCTCCGCCAGCTCCGTAAAGCTGTTGCAGACCAGATCATACGTCCCCGTCGCCGGCAGAGCGCGCTCCGTGCCCGGTCCCCACTCCAGCGGTCGGTGCACATAAGCCGTCATCAGTCCGCGTGACTTGGCGGCGTCGAGATCGCCGGGATGGCAGGCCACCATCATCACCTGGCTTGGCGCGATGTCGAGAAGGCGCGAGGCACTGTCATAGATCGCCGCATCCGGCTTGTACGTCCCAACCAGATCGGCGCCGAGTATCGTGTCCCAGGGAATACCCGCCCGCTTCGCCATCGCCAGCACCAGCGCGATGTTGCCGTTCGACAGCGCCACGACGGCGTGTTTCGCCTTCAGCAGGCTCATCCCCTCAATGGTATCCGGCCACGGATCGAGTCGCCGCCAGCCCATGGCCAGCCGGTGTTTCTCCGTCTCGTCGAGATCCGCGACACCAAACTCGGCCAGAGCGGTCTCCAGCGTTTCGCGATGCAGGGCGTCCATCGTCACATAGCTCCGCGCGCCAGATCGCACCGGCGCCATCGCCTGCAGAATTGGCCCGCGCCACGTGTTGGCGAACGCGCCCCAGTCGAGCGCATGCCCCTTCGGCCCCAGCATCGCCTCCGCCTCGCGTGCAATGCCGCTGCGCCAGTCCACCACCGTGCCGAACACGTCGAACGTCAGCGCCCGGATATTCGTGAAGTCACTCATCGCGCCTCCTCCAGTCCCAAAGCCGTGCGAGTTCGTTTCGGCAGGGCTGCCGCCACCATCCCGTATGATGCACGAAGATACGCCTTCAATTCGGTCTTGCTTAGCCCCGGCCTCGCGAAACTCTGAATCCACTTCAGCCCACGCGACGCCATGTACGGCGCCGGCCGGCACCCCGCCGCCTCGCGCAACACCTCCCAGCCAATCTCTGAAACCTTGAACGTGATCTCCGGCTGCCGTCCCGGCTCAAACCACGCGATGGCAAATACCTTGCCGCCCACCTTCCAAACCTGCGCCCCACCCCACTGCTCGACAAACGTCGCGCCCGGCAGCGCAGCGCAGAACGCATTGAACTCGGCCTTGGGCAACGCCATCCAAAGTCTCCGGGTCAGCTGACTGCCCGCCGAAAGTTACACCCCATTTTGCAGGAAAGCGGGCGTCAAAATTCGGCGGATAGCCAAAAAACTTCCGCCGCATGTTCAACGACTTGCCCGAAACAATATGCGGGAAACCACGCCGCAAACCGGCCGGGCTCG
>CALRWU020000226.1:0-5928 GCA_943371945.1 Azorhizobium sp. AG788 | reverse complement strand
GGGATCAGCGCCGCGAACGTCGGCAGATAGGGATCGTAAGCCGCGTCAATCAGACCCTGCTGGGAGAAGCCGGTGTGTCCATCGAGAACACGCAGCGCGTGGGGCGTTCGGGCGTTGGCTCCAACGGTATCAACGTAACGCGGGAAGGCCGACTTCACGGGACTGTTCGCGCCCGCGGCCCACCATGGCCCGTCATTGCTGTTGTAGACCCAACCATTCCGCGGATTGATGACCGATGGCAGCGCATCAAGCGCGGTCTCGCCGCTCCAGTCCGCCGTCGGATCGGAGCCATCAACCGGCCTGGTGTAGTCGAAGCGGTCATTCCGCTTGGGGACGAACTGCGGGAGGAGCAGCGCGACATTGCCCTTGTCGTCCGCAAACAACGTGTTGTTGGACGAGTTGGCCGCCAGCGCTGACACTTTGAGGAAGGCCGGCAGGTCCGCAGCCTTTGTGCGGTTGAACGATTGCGTCAGCGCCTCGACCGGCTTGTGCATCAGCGAGGTCGCGATCCATTTGCCCGCTTCGGTGCGAACAATCGGACCATGAAGCGTGCGGCGAACATCAAACGTGCGCTCCGCAATGCTGCCGGCTGTGATGCGGTACTTCAACGTCACCGGTGTCGTTTCGACCGCGGGTGTTTTTTCGCCATGACGATAGGAGAGTTTTCCATCCCGCTCGAGAATTGTTTCGACAAACTCGTCGACCGAGTCGACAGTCGATGTCGTGTGCATCCACCCCGCATGTTCATTGAAACCCTGGTAGATGAAGAACTGGCCCCAGGTGGCGGCGCCATACGCGTTCAATCCCTCTTCGCTCGTCATCTGCAGCTCGGAGCGGAAGTAGAAGGACGTGTGCGGATTGATCAGAAGCAGGGCGTGTCCATCGCGCGTAACCGATGGCGCCAGGGCGATCCCGTTCGAGCCGCGCGGCTCCTCGAACAGCGGAGTGTCAGCCTGAGCTGTCTGTTTCCCCTTGGTCGTCCCATAGAAGGCTTCAAGCCCCTCAAGCGAGATGGACGATATGTCTCCGCCAATGCTTCCCTCCGAGAAGCTCAGCGTCATCCATGGCTCAAAGCGCGTGATCACGCGCGGTCGGGTTTCCGGGTGGGTGAGCAGATAGTAGTTCAGGCCATCGGCCCAGGCGTTCATCAGCGCCTTGAGGCTGGCTGGACTGGAGGCGTATCGGCGCTTGAGGTCATCAGGATCGATGAACAGCCGTTGGCGCAGATCGCTCCAGATGGCGTTCTCGCCCTCCGCCTCGGCCAGCCGGCCGAGCGCCGTGAGGTAGTTGGTCTCCACCCGGTTGAAGTCATCCTCGGCCTGCGCGTAGATCATGCCGAAGACCGCATCTGCATCGGTCTTGCCGCGAATGTGCGCGATGCCCCAGTCATCCCGGATGATTGTGACGCTTGCCGCGCTGGCCGCGAGACGCGCAGGTTCTGACTGTGGCGATGACGCGCAAGAAGCCAGGCTAAGAGCGCCCAACAAGCCGAGCAATGCGGGATTCGGTTTCATGAGGGCGTTCCTCGATGGGGTCAGTAGCTTCGCGCAGTAGCGAGACACCGTGTCATCACAAATGACCATGGCCTGCATGCGTCGAGCAAGCCCAGTCTGGCTTGCTGCGCAGGGGTGTTCAGCGTCAGACAGGGCGCGACAAGGGAGAGCGATACAAATCTACGCAAGGAGGCCCGTTCCTGCCGGTCAGTCTTTGCCCGGCAACTGTCGCGATCGAAATCCCGCTGGCCTCAGGCGTTGCACGCAGGGCGGCGCCGGCAGATTTCGCTGCAACCGCGCGCAGTCGCTCGCGCACTCTGACGTCGCGCCTTTTGGCAAGCCGCAAGAGGTTATCTATCGGAGGTCGAACAGACCTTGTTGCTTACGGACCGGCTTCTTCTTCGCTGAGCAGGGCTTGCACGCGCGCGCGATATCTCTCGACGGCGAGAAACGCTGCCTCGCCAAGCTCCTGAAGACGCTTCCTGTCGAGGTTGGGCGGCGTCCGGATCCGTCGGGAGCCGTCCTCGATCAGACGACCGGCGGCGACGAGGGCGGCGACTTTTCGGCGAACCGTCTCGCGCGGCAAGCCGGTCCGCTCCGCCAGAAGAACCCGTGAGATTGATCCACGAAACTCTTCCGGCGGCTTGCTCATCTTGCGCGCAGAAGATGGCGTCGACTGGGCCAGGATGAGCGGATGCATGGTCGCCTCAGCCGCACACACCATGATGAGCACGCTTTCGAGATCAAGGTCGCCCTTGCCCCGAACGATGTGGGTCAAATCAAGATACAGTTCGAGCAGGCCAAAGAATTTCGGGCGAACCCCCAGCGGCAGCGGCGTCTCTTCTTTGGGGGGTGTCGACATCCGTCTCAGGCATCTCGCGGCGGTTGGATTTCACGCGACCGTGGCCAGGGAGGCGAACGATTCTGCCGTTTCTGCAAAATGCCTACAAATCTTGCGATTGCAACCTTGGAACCCCGATATCCCTCAACACTCCCGTGATCCGGCCCGACGTAACGTCCGTAATCCATGCCAAAGCAGGGGCGCGCCGATGTTTCTGATATCCCTTTCGCTCAACATAGTTGCCCTCGTCCCGGTTCTGATCGTGCTGGGCAGGAACGGGAAAGTGGCCGAAGAGGCGTGGGGCGCTGATACGGCGGCGCGGAGAATTCTTGCCGCGATCTACGCAGCCATACTGCTCGCCAGCGTTGCACTCATCGCGCTTCATGTCCTCAATCGCGACATCACTGCCTGGGCTCAGGCGCTGCTTGGCATTCAGGTTGTCTACAAGCTGCTCACGGTACCGCTGGCAGGCCTGCGGAATCCGGTGGTGATTTCCAACATCGGCGTCGCCGTGGTCCACATCATCACGCTGGTCGTAACTGCGGCATGAGCGGGCCTCGCCGACCGACCGATTGCCAATGATGCAATTGATGCGGCTGGCAGAGGGACACTTTCGACCTATCGTGCTGCCATCAGCCTGGTCTGGTCGTCGAAGAAGGCGTCGATGGCGCTGACGACGCCGCGCACGAGTTTGAGGCGCTTGGCTTCGGAGACCATGGCGGCGGCGTCGTCGGCGTTGGTGATGAAGCCCATCTCGAGCAGGACGGCGGGGACGTCGGGACTGAGAAGGACGTAGAGGCTTTTCTTGCGGTGGGTGTTCTGCAGTGTGGGCCAGCCGGCCTCGCCGGCCTTGGTCGCGAGGATTTCGCCGAAGCGGGCGGACTGGTTTTTCGTCTCGCGCTGCACGAGGTCGGCGAGGATCTGGTTGACCATTTCGGGGCGGCCGGAATCGACTTCGACGTCGAGGATCCAGTCATTCTGCTTGCGCGCGCCGTCGATGCGTTTCTCGCCTTCGGGCGAGAGTGTGTAGACTGAGGCGCCACGCGTTTCGGGCTTCGGGCCGGCGTCGGCGTGGAGCGAGATGAAGAGGTCGGCGCCGAGATTGCGGGCCTTGGTGGGGCGATCTTCGAGTTCGATGAAGACGTCGGTGGAGCGCGTCAGGGCGACATCGTAGCGATCGGTCTTGAGGAGCTCGTCGCGCAGCGCGAGGGCGGCGGCGAGCGTGAGGTCCTTCTCCAACAGGCCCTTCTTCGACATCGAGCCCGGATCCTTCCCGCCATGGCCGGCGTCGACCACGATCAGCGGCTTGCGCGAGGTCTGCTCGGCGACGGGCTTGGGGCCGGACATGTCGCCGACGGCGGCGGTGGCGAACTTGTCGGCGGTCGTGGGCTCCAGATCGAGGACGATGCGGTGGTGTTCGGCCCTGGTCTTCGGCGCGAGGGCGAAGTCCCGGGCGACGATCGCGGGGCCGGAGAGGTCGAGCACGAGGCGGGAAGTGGCGGCGGTGTTGTGGGCATAGCGAAAGCCGCTGACGGCGCCCGAGCCCTTGCCTGACCCGGCTTCTGATGTGAGCCCGTTGATCGACCAGCGCACACGGGGGAGGTCGAGCACGACGCGGTAGGTTCCGGCCGACAGAAGGAAGACGTGGTAGTTGAGAGGGGCGTCGGATTCGACCACGACGCGGGTGGCCTTGCCTTCGCCGCCGATGCGGACCGACAGGATGCGGCCTGTCTGCGATGGGCTGGCGGACACGGTCGGGGGTGCAGCTTGCGCCGCCGAGCCGGTCGACATGACCAGGCCCAGTACAGTCATGAGGGTCAGCAGCCAGGCCCGCACGCGCAACGCACCCTTCAGGAGGCGACAAGTCTTGAGGCCATTCTGGCCCGGAGGGTCAGACTTACCGGTGTGTCGTTAACTGTTCGTTGGAATCGCTGCGAACGCTCGACAGCGGACGGGTAATGGAGTGAAGGTGGCGAACTGGGCTCCCGGGGGGTACGGGACCGCGAAACCATGATCAAACTGCGCCTGATACTAGCCGCCGCCGCTCTTGTGATGGCCTCGGCCTGCGCCACTACCCCGCCCGACCTCAATGATGGCCAAATCGTCCACGGCAAGCGCATCGGCGTCGTGGAACTCGGAATGCCACTGTCCAGCCTGCTGTCCGTGCAGGGGCCGCCGCTGCGGACCGCGCCAATTCCGAACACCGCCGCCACCACCTACACCTTCGGCGACGGCCTCACCGTCGGTGCGGAGGAGACTGTCTACTGGATCATCACCGAGAATGAGCGCTTCAGGACCGACACCGGGGTCGGCCCCGGGATCGAGCAGATCGCGGCGCGGGCAGCCCTCGGCAAGCCGAAATGCGTCGAAACACGGCCGGAAGTGACGGTCTACGACTATGGCGACCTGTACTTTGAGTCGGGCAACGTTGACGGGCGCGTCAAGCGCGTGGGGGTGGTGGCGCGCGAGCGACCCTGCACCCAGACCAACTAGTGGCAAAACATTAGTCATTTCAGGTATATGGAGGAGCGCTGACCTAGCGTGATTGTGGATGGCAGGGACCCCCGGGCGTCATCGCCCTTCCCCTTCGGCTACAATGTGTGCATAGGTGAGTCCCAAGGCGGTCCCAACGACATGCCTTACGCGCTCTCGCGTGGGTTTTTCCGAAAAAACCTATGTATCCCAGAGCGTTAGCCGGCTTCGAGCGTTTCGGAGGTCAGCGATAAAGCTGCCTCCATGGTCAGGGCATTATGAACGCGATTTCGCGAGATTCAGTCAGCCAGACCGAGCGCCGAGCCTCCTCGTCATCTGAACATGCAGCCAATTCGCGGGCTGGAGCTGCGCTTTCGCGCGCCGTCCGCATACACAAAGAGGTTCCCCCACATGAGCAAGCTCATGCTGATCGACGCCACCCACCCGGAGGAGACCCGGGTGGCCGTCGTTTCGAACGGTCAGATCGAAGACTTTGACTTCGAAGCCCGGAACAAGCGCCAGCTCCGCGGCAACATCTATCTAGCCAAGGTCACACGCGTAGAGCCGTCGCTGCAGGCGGCGTTCATCGACTATGGCGGCAACCGCCACGGCTTCCTCGCCTTCGCGGAAATCCATCCGGACTACTACCAGATCCCGAAAGAGGATCGTGAGGCGCTGATCGCTGAAGCGGATGGCGTGGATGAAGACGAGGACGAAGAAGAAGGCGCCGAAGGCTCCACCGAGAATGGCGGCGACGACGAGTCGGACGAGGCGGCCGAGCGCAAGCAGAACCGTCGCAACGCCCTGTTCCAGCGCAAGTACAAGATCCAGGAAGTGATCCGCCGCCGGCAGGTGATGCTGGTGCAGGTCGTGAAGGAAGAGCGCGGCAACAAGGGCGCTGCGCTGACGACCTATCTGTCGCTGGCCGGTCGTTATTGCGTGCTGATGCCCAACACATCGCGGGGCGGCGGCATCTCGCGCAAGATCACCAATGCGAGCGATCGTCGGCGGCTGAAGTCGATCACGTCGGAGTTCGCCATTCCGCGCGGTGCCGGCCTGATCGTCCGCACCGCAGGGGCCAAGCGCACCAAGAACGAAGTGCGCCGCGACTTCGAATACCTG
>CALRWU020000225.1:0-5942 GCA_943371945.1 Azorhizobium sp. AG788 | reverse complement strand
CAGCTTCTCCGTTCATCATACGCAACGCCGCCGAACCAAGGTCTTGGAGCGGTTTTATGGCTTCAGCAAAGCCTGCCTGCGCGACCGCGCCCGGCATGCCCCAGACAACGCTCGAGGCTTCGTCCTGCACGAGAACGCGGCCGCCGGCCTTGACGATCTGCCCCGCGCCGTCGCGGCCATCATGGCCCATGCCAGTGAGCACGACGCCGAGGACGCGGTTGCCATAGGCTGCGGCCGCGGACTCGAACAGCGGGTCGGCGGCGGGGCGGCAGAAATTCACGGGGGGATTCTTGTCGAGCGTGACGGTGCTGCTCGCGGACGAGCGGGCGATGCGCATGTGGTAGTCGCCGGGGGCGAGATAGACGCTGCCGGGGGCGAGCACGTCGCCATCCACCGCTTCGCGGCAGCGCTTGCCGATGGCCGATTCAAGTTTCTCGGCGAAGACCGGCGTGAAGGTGGCCGGCATGTGCTGCACGATGAGGATCGGCGCGTCGATGCGGCGGGCGATCTGGCCCAGGAAAATGGGCAGAGCGCCCGGTCCGCCGGTAGACGCGGCGACCACCATGACCGAGGGACGACCAGCAATGGCCGGGCGAATGCGGAGGGCGACGGGTGCGGGGGGAGCGGCGCCCGCGCGCATGGCGATGCGAGGTCCGAGCGCTATGATCTTGTCGATCAGTTCGCGGCGATAGCTATCGACAGCGCCCATGGCGCTGGCCTGGGGCTTTGCGATGAAATCGGCGGCGCCGAGCGAGAGGGCTTTGACTGTCTGGTGGGCGCCGGCGGAGGTGAGGGTCGAGGCCATCACAATGCGCGCCTTGGGGGCGAGCCTGCGCAGCTGCGGCAGGGCGGTCAGCCCATCCATGTTCGGCATCTCGATGTCGAGCACAATCACGTCGGGACGGACGCCGGCGACCTCGGCGACGGCCTGGGCGCCATCGGAGCAGACTTTCACCAGTTCGACGCGGGGCTCTTCCTCGATCCAGCGGCGCATGAAACCGCGCACGATCGCGCTATCATCCACCAGCATGACGCGGACACGGCGTTCAGATTCAGGAAGGCGCGCAGCGAGTGTCACGATTGGCGATCAGCAGAGGCCGACTTCGGTGAACTTGGATTCCACGATCTCTGAGTCGAACGGCTTCATGATGTATTCATTGGCGCCGGACCGCATGGCTTCGGCAATGTGGCTCATGTCGTTTTCGGTGGTGCAGAAGACGACGGTCGGGCGTTCCCCGCCCGGCTCGCGGCGCAGGGCGCGGAGGAAATCGATGCCGTTCATCACCGGCATGTTCCAGTCGAGGAGGATGCAATCCGGCATGGTCTTGCGGCAGGCTTCGAGCGCCTGGGCGCCGTCGGCAGCCTCCTCGGCCTCAAAGCGCAAATCCTCGACGATGCGGCGCGCGACTTTGCGAACGACACGGCTATCGTCCACGATCAGACAGCGTTTCATGCCAACCCTCCCAGCTAGGCAGCAGCAGCAGTATCGGCCCCACCTGCGCCGGCCAGCATTCGGTCCATGTCCATGATGACCAGAAGGCGGTCGCCGAGGCGGTAGACTCCGCGCGATACAGACGACCATGTCGCATCAAGGTTAACGGGGTTTTGCTCGAGATCGGAATCTTCAAGCTTCACGACGTCTCCAATGGCGTCGATGATCATACCGAAGCTCTCGCCGCCGTGTTCCACGCCGATCGCAAGCGCCTGTATTGGCCCGGTTCTTTCGCGTTGTGGCAGTCCCAGACGCGAACGCGCGTCGATGGCTGTGACAATACGACCACGAAGATTGAGAACGCCGGCGATTTCTCCGGCCGACAAGGGCACCGGCGTCATCTTGGCTGGACGGAAGACGTCGTGGATCTCCGTGACGCTTAGACCAAACAGCTGGTCACAGATTGTGAAGGTTACGAACTCGCGGGTGGTCATGCGGCTTCTCCGCGGTGGATTGCGCGCTGGATGGCGTCCAGCAGCGCGTGACGGTCGGACTTGGGAACGGCGTCGGCGTCGCGACGGTTGGACATCTGGATGACCTGGGCGCCCTGGACCTCGGTGATCGGCGCGCCATCAGCATCGGCGAGCACGACGTCGAATGTGGCGCCAGCGGCGAGACGGGCCCGCGCCTCCTCAAGGCCAGAGGCGACGGTGACGTCATAGCCGGCGGCCGAGACCATCGGCGCGAGGAGGTTGCGAAAGAAGGGATGAGCTTCGATCAGCAGGATACGCTTGCGATTGGCGCGAATGTCGAGCTGCACCGCCGCCGCAGCCCAGCTCGGCTCGGCCTGACTGAGATAGTGGCTGACGTCGATGATCTCCGTGGAGCGCCCCTTGAGAACTGCGGTGCCGAGAACGCCAGACGACTGGTCGGTGAGCTGGAAGTCGAGCACGTCTTCGACGATGTCGAGAATGCTGTCGACCGCGAGGCCGACCACAAGTGTTCCCTGGCTGAACACCAGCATCGGCTGGCGCCCTTCCCTGCGGATGGCGCCTCCGCCGGAGGCGAGCGGCATGAGACGTCCGCGATACTGGACGACGAGGCCGCGGCTGGTCATCTCGAACGTGGACGCATCGATCTCTTCGAGGCGCGTGACGAGCGACAGCGGGCAGGCCCGCGGTTCGGATCCGCCGGCGGTGAAGAGCAGCATGCTGATCGGCGCCTGCTTTTCCTGCGCAGTCTTTGCTTCGGCGGCAGCACGGAGCTGTTCGTCGAGCAGGCGATTGACCGAGCGTTCGACATTGGCGACGGAGCGCGAGATGCCATTCGGGTCGAGGATCATGATGACAGCGCCATCGCCGAGAATGGTCGCGCCGGAGTACTCCGACATGGCGCCGAGACGCTTGGACAGCGGCTTGACGACGATTTCCTCAGTGTCGAACACTTCATCGACAATCAGGCCGAAGCGGGTTTCACCAACCTGCATAACGACGATGCAAGCGCTGCGATCGTCCGGGCCATCATCGACCATGATGCCAAGCACATCCGACAGGGCGACGAGCGGCAGGAGTCGATCACGCAGGCGCAGGACGCGCGTGGTGTTGATCATTTCGATTCGGTGTTCCGAGCGTTTGCCGGCGCGCACCAACTCGATCACCGAAAGCTGCGGCAGAGCAAAGCGGTGATCCTCGACGCCGACAATGAGCGCCGAGATGATGGCAAGTGTCAGCGGGATCTTGATGATGAAGGTGGAGCCTTCGCCGAAGGTCGAGCGCAGGTCGATCGTACCGCCGATCTGTTCGACATTGGTCTTCACGACATCCATGCCGACGCCGCGGCCAGACATGTTGGTGACTTTCGCCGCGGTCGAGAAGCCCGGAGCAAAGACGAGACGGTGGATCTGAGCATCCGTCATCGCCATGGCTTCCATCGAGTCGATGACGCCTTTCTCGATGGCTTTCTGGCGGATGCGGTCTGTGTTGAGGCCTGCGCCGTCATCGCTGACTTCGATCAGGATGTGGCCGCCTTCGTGATAGGCGCGCAGTTTGATCACGCCAGTCTCGGACTTGCCGGCGGCAAGACGTTTTTCAGTGGTTTCGACGCCATGGTCGCACGAGTTGCGGATCATGTGCGTCAGCGGATCCTTGATCAGCTCGAGCACCTGACGATCAAGCTCGGTGTTCTCGCCTTCCATCTGAAGGTCGATCTTCTTGCCGAGGTCCTGGCTCGCGTCGCGGACGATGCGGGGAAGCTTCTTCCAGGCCGACCCGATGGGCTGCATCCGCGTCTTCATGACGGCTTCCTGCAGCTCGGCGGTGACGCCGGAGAGACGCTGCAGCGGCGCCTTGAACTCGCTATCAGCCGAGTTGCGCAGGATCTGCATCAGCTGGTTGCGGGTGAGCACCAGCTCCGAGACCATGGTCATCAGGCTTTCGAGCACATCCACGTTGACGCGGATGGTGCTGGCGCCGATTGCGCCCTTCTTTTCGTCATCATGGTCGTGGACCACAGCAGCCAAAGTGGCGGCGACTGGCTTGTTTTCCTGTGCTTCGGGCCCCTCGGTGTTCATGAAGGCGGCTTCGAGTTCGGCGAGGGAGACTTCGCCTGGACGCAGGAAGCGCCCCTGGTCGGCATCCCAGCGGCCTTCGCCTTCCGGCGCTTCCGGCTCGGGCTCGGGCGCGGATACGACCGGAGCGACGACAACTGGGGCCGGCGCGGGCGCTGGCGCTGGCGCGATCGCTCCGCCCTGGGAGACATGTTCGAGTTGCGCGATCAGGTCGCGATCGTCGCCGGGAGGCTCAACCTGCTCCGCAGCGAGGTGAGCGAGGATCACCTTGATGCGGTCGATGGACGCAAGCACGAGCGTGACGGATGCAGGCGTAACAGGCAGCGCACCATCGCGGAATTTGCCGAGCAGCGTTTCGCCAGCGTGCGCGATCGACTCAAGACGCGGCAATCCGATGAAGCCGCATGTGCCTTTGATCGTGTGCACAAGACGAAAGATGTTGTTAAGCGTCGCCTTGTCGCCGGGATTGCTTTCGAAACGCACTAGCTCAACGTCAACGACATCGAGGCTCTCGGCCGTTTCGGTCAAAAACTCGCTAAGCAGATCGTCCATGACAGGTTTCCGAGGCACGTGAAATTTCGTGCTTTCGGAATTAAGCCCTGTCGGAGTTAAAATTTCGCTTCGAGAATTTGACGTCTACGCCGCAGCGAGCTGTCCGATGGCAGAAAGGCCGGCAGCCTGGGGAACGGCGCGCGGCTCAAGGCTGAAGCCTGCCTCCTCAGCCAGGACTCGGGTGAAATAGGGCTGGATGGCGCCGCCGCCCCAGCCGCCGCCCGGCTCCTTGCCGGCGAGCGCGTCCAGCACTTCGGATTTGAAGGTGGAGAACTGGCCGCGCGCCTCCACATCAAGGACCAGCTTGTCGCCCTGCTCGCTCGCCGAGACGCGACAGACACCCCGCGCGGCCGGGTCGATCATGATCAACGTCATGTTCATCAACAGGCGGACCTGGCGATAGGTGATGCGCTGGGTCTCGACCTTCCAGTCGAGCTCGGTGCGGGAATTGGTGGCGAACAGTTTCACGACGAGGTCTTTTGCCTCGCCGACATTGCAGAGATTGTCGTTGATGGTGAGGATCTGGCTGCCGTGCGCGAAGCGCGAGTACCGGATCTTGGCTTCGAGCGCCGCAAGACCAGTGCGCATCGCCTTCTCGCCTTCGGCTTTCATCGCCGGGCCCATGCTGTCGTCGAACAACAGCTCCATGCTCTGAAGCATCGAGGTGAGGGGCGATGCCATGTCATGGCAAAGGCGCGAGGCGACGTAGGACGCGAGCCTGGACGATTCCATCATTGTAGCAGCCTCTCCTGCCCCCTCGCCCGATCGTGGAGGGAGCTGACCCATTTCCGAATCAGAAACTAGCTGATTTGGACTCCGCGACCCAAGCCGGTTTTTATGGCCCATCCGAGTCCTGTTCATGTCGCAACGTTCCGTGGCTGCCGGATTATCAACGTCTTGCGACAGATGAAGGCATCAAAACGGAAAACGCCCGCCAGCCACAAGAGCCACCGGGCGTTTACGATTCATTAACGACCTGAATCAGGGCTGCTGTTTCCAGGGATCCGTCGGACCCGCCTTCAGCACTTCACCCGGCTTGGCGTTGGCGAAGAGCTTGAGCGCCATGGCGGCAGCGACCGTGGCGACCGGGTCGCCCGTCTTCTGCGAGATGCGGGTGTATTCAGCGAGGCGGCCCGAATTGGTCTCATCGACCTTGCGCTTCACTTCGGCAGACGCGCTGCCGGGATTGGCGATGCCGAGATAGCCATCATACCGCTCGCCCACGATGCCCTGGGCTTTCGCCTGTTCGATCAGCGGGTCGGCAGCATAAGCGGTCATCAGGGTCGTGGCCGCGAAGATGGCGGCGAACCAGACTGCAATTTTCTTGAACATGCTCATGACAGGCTCCTTTTACCTGACTCAGAACAGGTCGGGGTTAGATGCGATCGCGTC
>CALRWU020000224.1:0-5961 GCA_943371945.1 Azorhizobium sp. AG788 | reverse complement strand
ATTTGGTGTTGACTCCAAACCCTCGCTTGAAATGGTCTGGTGTGCCCGATCCTCAGGCTGCTCGAACAGACTTCAGGAACGCGGAGACCTGACCCAAGAGGCGATCCGATTGTTCGGCAAGTACGCCGGACGACTGCACCATCTCGTCTGCTGATTTGCCAGTCTGGTGCGCGGCCGACGTCATCTCCGCCATGTTGGCAGACACTTCGCTCGTGCCCGCCGATGCGTCTGCAACACTGCGCGCAATCTCGCTGGTTGCGCTTACCTGTTGATCCACCGCAGCGGCGATCGCCATCTGGATATCGTTGATCGACTCGATTGTCGTCGTAATCCGCTCAATCCCGGATCCCGCCTCGTGTGATGACTGCTGGATCGCATCAATACTGGCGCGAATCTTCGCCGTTGCATTGGCCGTCTGTTCGGCAAGGGTCTTCACTTCGGCCGCTACAACAGCGAATCCCCTTCCAGCCTCACCCGCCCTCGACGCCTCGATTGTTGCGTTAAGAGCCAGGAGATTCGTCTGACCTGCGATTGTACTGATCAGGCCGGCCACGTCACCGATCCCTTTTGCGCTTTCAGCGAGCGCGCCCATCCTCGCATTCATCTCACGTGCCTCGGAGGCTGCAACCGATGCGATGTTCGACGCGTTCCCAACCCTGCTCGCAATTTCGGAGAACGACGCCGAAAGCTCTTCCGCAGCCGCGGCTACTGCGTGAACGTTGTCGGAAGCCTGGGCAGCCGCCCCTGAGACGACAGCAGCCTGCCGGGTTGATTGCCCGGCGGCTTCAGACACAAGCGCGGCGGCTGTATTGATACCCTTGGCAGAGGCGCCGACGACGTCGACGACCTTCAGAACGTTGCGTTCGAAATCATCTGCAAGGCGCTCGAGTTGGGTCACAAGCGTCCAGGTGATCATGGGTCCGACATACGCCCCGTTGCGATCCCGGATGGCGCTAATCTGCATCTGAAATGTTTCTGCGCCCAGCTTGATCCGCGCCGAGTGCGGGAGCCTTTCAGGCGACTCCAGCAGCTTCCTCTGGTGAGTAGGGTTCTTGTGGAAGATATCGAAGGATGCCCCAACGACCTGATCCACCTTCACCGGCAGGTGTTGCTCGACAAGCTTAAGCGTCGCAAGGCTGGTCTTGTTTGCGTACGAGATCTTGAAGCCATTTTTCGGGTCCGCGACCATGACGTTGATGGGCATCTCGTCGACCATCTGGCGCAGCTTGAACGCCTCTTCGACCGTCGTCTTCAGTTTCGCCAGAGAGCGGAATGTGTTGCTGATCTCGTTCTTGCTCTGGTCTGTTGTGACGGCAAAATCGGTGCTTCCTTCCGAAATCCGTTCCATCGCTGATCTTAGGCGGGCGACAGGTCCGGAGATGCTCGACGACGCCAGCGCGAAGAAAGCCAAAGCGATCGCGATGCTGAGACCGACGATCGTGAAGGTCGCAATCATTCCCGAATGAATCCGTGTGATGCGATTTTCGAGCGCCAATCGAAGCTCTCCAAGAACCACACTCGCCAGCTCGGCAGTCCCGTCATGCATCTCGTCTGCGATAGCGATGAAGTCGGCCGGCGAAATTGCAAACTCCTCGTCGCTCAGGAGTCGATCGACCAGCGCCTGCAGCGTGGCAGTCGATTCAGCGTAGAACGCAAGTGCCGGCTCAAGTGTCGCCTTCATGGTTGGGGACACATGGTCACCCGACGCATTTGCCGCGATCGCCTTGGCAATATTGTTACGGACAGTCGGGAGCTGTTGGCTACCCGCGAGCGCTATCAAAAGCTTGACGTCCGGTCGCGCTTCGACAGGAATGCGCCCTTCATTCGTCGCGAGGGAGGCGAAAGACCTTGCTTTCAGGTCAGCTAGAAACTCCAGCGTACGCGGGAGAACGACGACAGTCGTGTCCATCAACGCAAAGCTGTCCATCTCTGGATCGAGCAGGAGCTGCGATGTCTCCGAAACATAAGCGATGAGTGAGTTGGTTGCGGAAATCAGCTGCTTGAACTTCTCTGGATCACCCCCTTCAGCCTTGATGGTCTGCCATTGCGCGGTGAGGCTGCTGACGGCGAGATGTTCCTTGTCAGATTGCTGCAGCCCACCAGCATCGAACTTCAGGTTGGCCCCATGAAGACCTTCCAGCTTTGAGAGATCCTCAAAGAGCTGATCGATCGTTGCCGCGGCGTCTGCAAGTTCTGATTTCGAGACGTTGTTCAACGCGGTAAACCGCTCTGCGATCTCGTAATCTGCCACTTCGTTCAATATGTGTGTGAGAGGATCGACGAGCTCGGCTCCGGCCATCTCCAGATCGGTCACTTTGACCTGCGAGTCGCCAGTTGTCCAAACGTTGAGAGACAGAACCGTCAGCGGAATGGCGAACGCCACCAGAATGGAGGCCAGCCGTGCGCGAACGCTCAGCGCGTTCATTGGGTTTCGGATCAAGCTCATGTCTGGCGCCCCCCCGACAGGATCGAACTGTTTGCGAGCGCCAATCTCATTTTCATTGCTGAGCGCGCGGTTAAAATGAATATCGCCCGCGGCAATGCCCGAGGCCGTAACCGAACGCGTTGCTCCGATAGCCGCTGCGTCAGGCAGCGCTGGCGCTGCCCATTTTGGGCAAATCCAGATCCAGCTCCTCTAAACTCCTGTAGCGACCTAGCTGGGTTTTGGCCGACGAGAATCGACATCGTAGGGCTCTGATTCGACCCCCCCCAAAACGAGCTGGCGCCAATGACGGTTTTCGACGTGCGCGCTGTTCTTGGCGCCTGCGTGGCTGCTGGCCGCGGCGCTACCCGGCTTCATGATCGCCGAGCATGAGATATCGAGCGCAGAGTCGCCCAAAGCCCAAAGCCGAAAGCTAGCTGGGGCTTGTCAACGGACACGCCAAGAGCCTCCGGTATCGCTTTGGCGACCCCCCGCGAGCCCATGCAGATGCCAAAGCCGCATTCCGCTACTGGCATGAACTCGCCCAGAAGTTTTCACTGACCCATCGCGCTTGATCCGAAGAAACGAGGCAGGTCTATTCCGATCAGGATCGCCATCTTGCATCGACCCAATTTGGGGACCCGGCAACCAAGTCACTGCTCAAAAAACGAAACCAGAGCAAGTACGTTGATCGTGAGGGGATCGACATTGTCGATGTATGATTCGCAGGCGTCACTAGGAATGAGCTCTGATGACGCTCTCGCGACAGTTCGCTCTCTTCTTGATTCCAGTATGGCTGGTGACGGTTGTCATCCTCGGCTCATTGATCGTTAGCTACGGACTGTCGAGGGCAGAGTCTCTCCTTGAAGACACGGAATTGGAGCTTCTCGAAGAGAGCGCCAACTATCTGCAACAGGGGTTCGACGACCTCCCGCGAGCGCACGCAGTTGCTCAGCGGTCGCTGACACATTGGCAACACACACTCAGTGACGCCGACGTCGAGGAGAGGTTTGGAGCTGCCTTTGAAAAAAAGTCTGATGGCACGTGGCGGTCGCGAGCAGCACTCTTCGAAGGCGGAGTTGGCGTGCTGGGACAAACTGCGGGGATTGGCGCATTCGTAGCGCCAGGGCTGCTTGATAAGCCGGCCAAACGTGACCTGGTCGCTGTCTTGAGCGCCATCGTTACAGTCGCCCCCGGGCAGCGACACCTGCTCGAAAGCCTTTGGTTCGTTACACCGCGCGGGGATCTTGTGATCTTCGCCCCCGACCGCGCAGATCGCCTCGACTATTATCGACGGCAAGCGCCGGCAGAGACGGATTTCCGAATGCTGCCATTCGTGAAGGCCGCGATGCCAGTGGACAATCCGGAAGGTCGAACCCGATGCACGGGACTGAATCGTGCTGTTTTTGACCCCTCCGGAGAGACACTAGTCACGTCCTGCCAGACACCGTCAGCTGGGCTAAAGACCGGTGTGGGCGTATGGGGCACGTCACTTCTGATGAACCAGCGGCTCGCACAGATTGTCACGGAGAAGACGCCTACCCGCATAGTGGCTTTGGCCGCGAGCGATGGAACTCTGGTCGCAGGGCCAGGATTTACCGGCAACGAAGGTGTAGACTCTGAGACTGTAGCCGCTGTTAGTAAGAAGCTTCACTGGCGCGCCGTACAGAAGAAACTCACGGAGCATAATCGATCCAGCGTCATCGATGTCCCGGCGCTACCTTGGCTTGCAGTATACCGCCGGATCGAGGGACCAGACTTTTTCCTCGTACACTTGAGAGATCGGAAGGCCATCGCGGCGCAGCTGTCCGCGGACTTGCCCCTGCTGATAGTAATCGCGCTACTGCTTCTCTTTGGGCAGGTGCTGCTCGGACTGCTTGTTGTCCGGCGAGGAGTCGTCAAGCCGCTGCAAGCACTCAGCCGAAAGTACGCTGCGAACGATCCAAAGATGCCGATTTCTAGACTCCGGACGACGACCAGCAAGGAGATTGAAGAGCTTGAGCAACAGCTCAACGGTGCCTGGGGCGAAGTAGGTCGCCTAGTCGAGAGCCTTGAGTTGCGCGTCACGGAGCGAACCGCTGACCTGTCAGCTGCTCTTGAGGAAACTAAACGCGCCAACCTCGCCAAGGATCGCTTCCTGGCGAACGTAAGTCACGAAATCCGTACTCCGCTCAATAGCGTGGTGGCAGCTTCGGGAGCCTTGCTGAATTCAAACTTGGATTCGCGCCAACGGCAATTGGTGGAGATCCTGCGGGCGGGCGGCGAAACGCTGACGCTCGTTGTATCCGATATTCTCGATGCCGCAAAACTAGAGGCTGGGAAAATCGAGCTGATCGAAGCGCCGTTTGTACTACTGAATCAGATCGAGGAAGTCGCCCGGGGCTTCGAACTGATGGCAGCAGAGAAAGGCGTAGCATTTGCATTCCATCATGAGCCTAAGGCGGATCATGTGTTCGTTGGAGACGCTCTCCGTATCAAACAGATCGTCAGCAACCTGCTTTCAAATGCGGTAAAGTTCACTGACGCTGGAGATGTCCGCCTCACCATCAACCTTGAAAACTGTGAGGATTCGATCAGCTGGATTACCCTAGCGGTTGAAGACACTGGCATTGGCTTTGACCCGGCGCTGACGGAAGCGCTCTTTCGAAGATTCGAGCAAGCAGACAGCTCGATAACTCGACGGTTCGGCGGCTCCGGGCTCGGTCTGGCGATCTCGCGCGCGCTCGCCGAGCTTATGGGCGGCTCATTGACGGCAACTTCTGCCTTAAAGGGCGGCTCACGCTTCGTTCTACGTTTGCCGCTCACGCACCCGCCGTCTAGCGGGGCAGACTTGTCATTGCGAGCTACCGATCTTGTGGAGCCGATCGCAATTACCCTTCCGCCTGATCTACGCATTCTCGTTGTTGAAGATCACCCTCGCAATCAGCAGGTCATGCAGATCATGCTTGAGGGGCTGGGCGCGAACGCGATCTGCTCTGGCAACGGGCTCGAGGGCCTGGAGCTCCGTAAGTCTAAGCACTTCGATCTCATCCTGATGGACATGCAAATGCCAGACGTCGACGGGCTCACGGCCACGCGAATGATCCGAGCCTATGAGCGCGCGACCGGACTGCCCCGAACGCCGATCATTATGGTCACCGCGAACGCTTCTCCGGAGCATGTGGCACAGGCACTTGAAGCTGGGTGTGAAGCCCATCTGGCAAAGCCCGTGGTCCCTGAAACGTTGTGTCGGACGATGGCTGAAGTGTTGGGAAGGGCCCGAAATTCAGCAGAAGCGTAACGGACAAAGCCGCCACCGTTTGAGTGGGTTGGGACTTAAGAGTGATGCGGGAAACCGGCTTGCTTGGCCTTGGATCGACAAGGCGGCGCACCGGGCGAATGACCGTTGTGGGCCGGTGAGTTCAATCGGTCAGCGCAACACGTACCTTGATAGTAGGACGTGGAGCGATGACGATGAGGCGAGCATATCGCAGGACGAAGGTTTCAGCGGCTGAGAGCGCCGAGCTGTGGGAGCGCTGGAAGAAGGGTGAAGGGCTGCA
>CALRWU020000223.1:0-5967 GCA_943371945.1 Azorhizobium sp. AG788 | reverse complement strand
GTTGCCGCCCGCATAACCCAGCAACGTATCATCGGTCTGGCCATCACCATCGGCGTCGATGCTCAGGAAGCCAAGCCACGACAGACCTCCCAGCGCGAAACGGTCCTCAGCCGCGTTGAAGTCGAACGCGACATCCCACCCAGCGGCCGTTCCAAGATCAAACGTGTCGGCTCCCGCTCCACCGGTCAGCACATCGACGCCCTCGCCGCCGATCAGCCTGTCATTGCCCTCACCGCCGACGATCCAGTCGAAGCCGGTGCCGCCCTCGAGGCGATCGTTGCCCGCTCCGCCGATCAACGCATCATCGCCTCCGCCACCACGTAGCGTGTTGTCGAGCGCATTGCCGAAGATCGAGTCATTCCCCGATCCTCCGAGAACGCCCTCGATCGACTGGAAGAACACATCCCACACACCCGCCGCCGAATAGACGCCGGCCGGCATGTCGATCCAAAGACTGGCCGTCTGTGAGGCATAGGACGCCAGGTCAGTGCCTGCCCCGCCGATCAGCACGTTGATGCCCGCGCCGCCTTCGAGCAGGTCGTCACCATCTTCGCCGACGATCCAGTCATCGCCCGCCTCGCCAACCAGCGTGTCCGACCCGCCCCGGCCGACAAGCGTGTCGCTCCCCTGCCCGCCGCGCAGCAGGTTGCTATTCGCGTCGCCGAAAATGGTGTCATTCGCTGCACCTCCGATCGCACCTTCGATCGATGTCAGCGCGTCCCAGCCGCCGCCGGCATAAGCATAGGCGCCCGCAGCCAGATCGACGAACAACGCGTTGGTTTGCCAGGCAAGGCCGAGCGAATCAACGCCGTCGCCGCCATTCAAGACGTTGATGCCGCCACGGCCACCGACCAGGACGTCGTCGCCCCCGCCGCCCGTCATCGTGTCGTTGCCGTCTCCGCCGTCGAGTATATTCGCCTCAGCATTGCCGATCAGCGTGTCGTTGAACGATGAACCGGTCAGGTTCTCTATGCTGATAAGCGTGTCCAGACCCGCGCCGAGCGTGTCCTGCTGACCGTCCAGCGCTAGGTTGACCACAACACCCGATGTTGTGTCTGCGTAGGAAGCCGTGTCAGCACCTCCGACACCGTCCAGCCAATCATTTCCGGCACCGCCATCAAGAATATCATCCCCGTTCCCTCCGGAGTCCCCGGTGAGAGCGTCATTGCCATCCATACCGTAAATGATGTCGTTGCCTTCGCCGCCCCACATATAAATGTTGTCGCCAGCGCCGCCGATCAGCAGGTCGTCGCCAAGGTCGCCTGAAAGACTGGTCCGTCCTGCGCCCGCGATGAGTGTGTCGTTTCCGTGCTCGCCAAGCAACGACATACCCAGGATCGAATTGTCGACTAAATAGTCATCTCCGTCACGTCCCCAGAAGGTGGCGGCGTCCGCCGAGCCGATAATCACATCGTCAAACGATGAGCCAATGATTAGTTCCACACTAGAAAGCGTATCCGTTGCCCCCCATCCATCAATGGCGGTCGACAGCAGCAAATTTACGTTAACTCCGGCCGGATTGTCATCGTAGTAAACGCGGTCGTATCCCTCGCCGCCAACCAGCGTGTCTGCACCGTCTCCGCCCCAAAGCCAGTCGTCCCCACCGCCAGCTGTGAGAATGTTCGCGAAGGCATTGCCATGAATGCGATCGTCGGCCGGGCCCCCAGTTGCGTTCTCAATGACCACTCCATTGGGTATCGTGAATCCACCCATGAGCGATGAGACACGTGAAAAACCACCTCCGCCTTCCGGATCGTTCAGAAGTGACGCCGGGCGAAGATCCACAAGTAGCCCTCGGGCACCTGAGTAAGTGATGGCATCCGTACCGCCTGTGTCCCAGATCGCCTTGATGAGCGTGCCATTGCCCTCTCCGTCGGTGATCTCGTAGATGTTGTCGCCGGCATTTGCAGTGATGACACCGTACTTCTGTTGAAGGAGTGCAATGTCCAACGGTCCGGGCGTCGCCTCGCGCCCTGTCGACATATAGGACATTATCGTGAAGGCAGCTTGGTTGAAATCGTAGGTTTGACGGCCCTCAAACGGACCCAGAATGCCTTCCATGATCTCGGAACTGTTGTTCGGATCGACACCGCCATTGTCGTGTGGGTGCGCGAGGCCGAGGCCGTGGCCGACCTCGTGGATCAGCGTGACGAACCCCTCACCTCCGGGTTGAAGCTGGGCCGGCGACCAGAATTCGTTCGTTGGATCGAAGACGCCGAACCCACCGATCTGGCTCGACGTGAACTGACCGAGCACAGTCGGCGGCAATTCAGCTAGCGACATCGTGAACGTCGCGCCCGCAGACGACTCGACCTGCGTGAATGTCAGCGGTGTGAACGTCGAGAAGGTGGCCATGGCCGCCAGCGCCGAGGCGATCTCTGCCGGGGTCCAGCTGCGGCTGGCCGTGACGCCATCAAACGTCTCGCCGTCTGTCGCGAAGTAGACAGAGATGTTGGTGGTCTGCAGCGTAAATCCGAGGTCGATCGTATCAAGCAGGTTCTGTCGTGGTCCTGTTGCGGCTGTGATCGTATAGCCGCCCGTCAGCGTCGGCGGTCCGTCGGCCGCGTCATATGCATCCCACGCGAGTGCCGTGACGTAGTGGGTACCTGTCTCTTGAGCTGTGAAACGCAGCTGGCTGTTCCGGCCAGGTCCGCCATCATCGTCGATCGCCAGGATCAGCGTAGTGTCGCCAAAGATCTGCAGGAACGGATCTTCGAGCGGCGATGCACCAGAGCCTGTCAGAGTGAAGACATAACTTTGGCCGGCCACCAGTTCGACCTCGAAACTGTCAAGGTCTCCTCCGGTGTTGATGACGGCGTCGAAGCTACCGCCGATCGCCAGCGGCACGCCATTGAACGGCCCTTGGGGAATCTCGTCGACCGCCCCCTCAGCCATTTAGGTGAACTCCGCCAACTGATACCGCGATATGACTAATGCGCGGATCGAGGATCTCGCCGCGTCCACTCCGATCAACGTGACGCCAGTCATTCGCCCCCTCCCCCTGAATTGTACACCTACACACTCATGCTGGACTCCTGCGGAAGCGCAAGGTTTGCGTCTACCGGTCGCGGCAAAATACCCGAAAGAGTTAGCCATAGGGTTGACCTGCCGCAGGATTTTCGGGCCACCCCAAATTAGAAAGTCGAACGGCAACTATGGGCCCACGTCGCCGAACCTGTAGGATATTACGAATGGCTGCCTCGCTCGGAAGCTGCCGGTCGCTTCCGCCCTTCTGATCTGGCGGGTCATCGCCCAAAACACGACAGTCGCAAGCTTCCAAGCTTCAGATCTGAGGTTGTGTCTGCTAGTCGGGACGGTGCCAGCACACTCGGGTCGTCACTGCTTGAACACCTTGATCGAGGAAAACAACATGCGTTCCTTTCAGACGTCCCTCCTGCTTGCGCCGATCCTGATCGCGGCTTCATGCACCTCAATTGCCGGTGATATCGAACGTCGCTCTGCAGCGGTTCCGTCGGCGACTGTTGCCATCGAAGACAGGTACGCGACCAGCCAGGATGGCGTGAGGATCCACTACCTCAGCTCCGGCTCGGGCCCCCTCGTCGTGATGATCCACGGCTTCCCCGACTATTCGGGCACATGGGCCCAGCTCACGCCGGCGCTCAACGACGGGTACCGCACCGTCGCAATGGACACCCGGGGCTATAATCTTTCTGATCAACCGAAAGGCGTCGAGAACTACGCCATGCCGAAGTTGGTCGCCGATGTCGCTGCCGTGATCAAGGCCGAGGGGCGCGACAAGGCGGTCATCATCGGCCACGACTTTGGAGCAATGATCGCGTGGAATTTTGCGTTCGATCGCCCCGAGATGCTCGACAAGCTTGTCATTCTGTCGGTGCCGCACCCCACGACCTTCGCCAATGAGCTCGCGACCAACCCGGTTCAGCTGCGCAACAGCCAGTACGCCGTAAACTTCCAAAAAGAAGGTTCGGAGAAGAACCTCACGGCCGAGGTATTCGCAGGCGGGATCAAAGACCCGGCGGAGAAGGCCAGATACGTAGAGGCGCTGAAGCGATCCGACTTTTCGGCAATGATGAACTACTACCGCGCCAACTTCCCGCTCGGGATCAACGCACCAGCGCCGGGCGCACCGCCGATCACTCACCCGCCGGTCACCGTACCCGTGCTCGTGCTACACGGCGTCAAGGATCCATATCTGCTCGCCTCGGGTCACGCAGGCATGTGGAACCACATCACGGAGGACAGCACGCTCGTCATGATCCCCGACGGCGATCACAACGTTCATCACGACGCGCCAGAACTCGTGAATCGCACTATCCGAACCTGGCTTGATGCCCGAAAATAGTTTGGTCGTGAGCGGCCAAACCAGAGCGGTCCAACTGGAAGGCTAAGCGTCCGTTGCATGGCACAGCTGCATATCGTTTGGGCCCCCGAGCTCGTCGAAGTGGCGATTGAGGCCATCTGGCGGAGTCCACTAACTTTTGTCATTCGACGATGAGGCTGCTTTGCGGCGGGTCATCGCCCAGAAGCGGTCATTCGCGATGCGCTTGGTACGACAATCCGAAGGCAGATCATGGGCATGAAAACTCGCGGCGCTCCCCACTGCTGGGGAAGCCAAGGTGTGAACAGGCGTGGGATCCCGACGCCAATCGGCCCACTCGGAGTTTGATTTTGCTGAAAGCGCAGGGGTCACCTTCGGGTGACCTTTCACAGTAGTCAGGCCGGTTTCCGGAATCGAAGCGTATGGCGGTCGCTTTCGCCGATTGCCTTGTATTTCTCCGGATTGAAGTCGGCGGGGGTGGCGACCCCGTTCTGCGAGGTCCGTGAGTTAGGCGGCAGAGTCCAAACGCCGAAGGGGTGGTCCTTGGTGTCTTTCGGGTTCGCGTTGATGTCGCTTTCGGCTTCGAGAACCAGGCCGGCCTTTATCGCAGCCGCAACGATGGTCGACTTAGAAACGTAGCCATCGCCGGCTGCGCGTGTCCCTTGAACGGTTTCGGGGCGTGGGTCGGCGCGATGTTCCTCGACGCCGAGGACACCGCCCGGTTTCAAGGCGGCGGCGAAATCGGCCATCGCCTTGTCGAGCATGCCCGGCTGCCACATCCAGTTATGGATGTTGCGGAAGGTCACCACCATGTCAGCCGATCCCGCTGGCACGAGAGGACCAGAGTCCTTGTTGAAGGGCACGTAGGTCTGCGGTCCCCAGATGGCTTGCTCTGAGATATTGGCTATGGGATTCCCGGTCGCAATGTATTTGCCGCCGTACGCCTTGGCGTAGGTCGTCAGGATTTCAGCGAAGTAGCCTGAACCCGGCGCGATCTCCACCACTGTCATGCCTGGCTTGAGGCCAAAGAAAGCTAGCGTCTCGGCGGGGTGGCGGTGCAGATCGCGCACCTTGTGCGAAGCCTGACGCGCGGGATTGCCGATCGATGCGACAAGCTCCTTGTCAGCCTTCGCTTCTGCGGCAGGAGTTTGCGCGTCGGCGGAGAGTATGGCGGCCGGCATGGCCAAAAGTGCCGCCGCGCCGAGCGCCGCAAGCGCTGTAAAGCTTTTCACTAAAACTCTCCCAAGGAAGTATCTACCCGTCCGGTTGCTGAGAGTTAGCTAGGCAGGCCTTCGATGAACGGCAATGCAGGCGGCGGACAAATCCGCGCCAGCTCGATGACATCAGCGTAAGTAATGGCGATTTCGTTTGTTATCTTATCGGCCAGACTCGTTGCCCGTGCTCGTGGTGACTTCCACCGCGCTGCGAACATAGCCTGGTTCGAGCCAGCGGCGTGCGACACGCGAGAACTGTCAGATTAACTTGGAGCGGTTCTGCAGGACATTCGAGAAGGCTATCGCAGTCACGCGACCGCCCTGCTCCAGACAGATTCCGAGCGTGTGCGCAGGATACGCAAGGCTCCGCGGCTCAGCAGATGCCGCTGGATGTTGAACGCGTTGTAGACCGCCGCATGCGTCTCAAGGAAACGCTGCGCTGATGCGCGGCTC
>CALRWU020000222.1:0-6023 GCA_943371945.1 Azorhizobium sp. AG788 | reverse complement strand
ACTGGTATGCGATGTGATCCGCCGCTTCCGGCTGCACGCCGAACACCCAATAGCCCTTGGCCGTATTGTGGATCGTGCGCACGTCGCGCAGCCACTGCACGCGCTCTTCAAGCGACAGCGCCATCACGGTCTTCGCGCGCCCCTGCTCGTCTGCCGCCTTTCCGGTTTCGCCGAACACCGTCACGCGGCCCTCAGGCGTCTTCACGATCGCGATCGAGTCGCCCAGCGTCGCGCCTTCCAGCATGCCCTTGCGCGCCCGCACCCAGGTCGCAGCCGCCGTCGGATAACTCGACAGCGGCGCATCCTTCAGCGGGATCTTCACCTCGCGCTCGACCGCAGCCCGAATGCGCGGAAGCAACCGCCCGAACCACGCCTGCGGAATCTCGCGCGCGTCCGCCGGTCCCTTCACGATCTCGGCTGCAAATATTTCCGCATAGCGCGCCGCGTCAGATTCAGCCGCCGCAAAGATTCGCACCGGCCCCACATCCGTCGCGCCATCGATCACGCAGGCCCAGCCCGCAGCTTCGTCGAACGCATAGCGATCATCGCCCGTGCCAGTCTTCATCCCGCCGCCGAGCGCCGAGCCGGGAAACGAAATGGAGTCGAGAAGTTTCATGCCACGCCCTCGGGAAGAGAAGCGCCTAAAGCAACAATCGGGCGCCTAAAGTCAACGCGATTGCAGCCTCGCTTACGCTTGCCGGCGAATCCGCTAATCTGCTTCCCATGACCGTTATTGTCCTCGGCACGCTCCGCTTCCCGCCCGACAGTATCGCCAGCGTGTTGCCTCACCTGCGCGCGCTCGTTGAAGCCACGCGCAAGCACGATGGCTGCATCGCCTACGACGTCGCCGAGGATCCGTTCGATCCCGGCCTTATCCGCTTTTCCGAAATGTGGCCCGATATGGCGTCGCTCGAAGCGCACCTGAAGGCGCCTCACATCGACCCGTGGCGCACAGCTGCCCGCGCCAATGGCCTCATCGCCCGCGAATTCACCGCCTACGATGCGGGCAATCCACGCCCCGTCTGATAACGCCCTACAGCGGGCGCGGCTTCAGCGCCTGCGAGAAATCCGACAGTGTCTGGATGTAGTCGCCGCTCTCGCGCAGCCGCTGCACGTAGAGTTCGAGGATCTGCCGCGCGGCGACGCCCGCCTCCAGGCCGCACTTCTCGGCCTCGGCGGAGAACAGACGCTTTGAGTCCGGATCAAGCCGGACAGTCAGCGGTTCACGGTTTGCGGTTTTCGTCATGGCCTGACTCCATCAGCAGCGATTGGCAGCCCCAGGCCCCCTTCCGCGAGAATCAACTTGAATGCATTGCCTAGACATTGCAATAGCAATGCATGGCCAAGCCACCCGCCACCCAGGGGACCAAACCCTTCACCGTCGTACTGCCGGAAAAGGCAGCCGAGCGCCTTGAAATACTGGTGGATTCCGGGCTTTACGGATCGAACCGCGCCGAAGTGGCCCGCAACATCATCCTCCAGCACCTCCAGGACCTCTGGAAGTCCGGCAAGCTGCCCGGCTAGAGCCGGTACACACCGTCCATCCACAGCAAACGCCTTTGAAACCGGCCCTTAGCGGGCGCCGCGCCAAAGCGTTTACGCATTGTTAACCATTGGCAGCTCATCGTCTCCATCAGCAGCGCACAGCTGCGTTTAGCAGCTCCGGGTTTCCGGACCGTTGATTGGAGGGACGCAGCATGCTCACCCACGACCCCATCGACTTCTGCCCCGCCGCCGCCGCCGCCGCCGAAATTATCCGCCTCGAAGGCGTCGTCGACCACGTCGCCCGACTGATCACCGAAGCCGAGGCCGCCCGCGAGCCTGTCCTTCTCGCGCAGCTCGCAACCCTCTCCGACGACCTCCTCCTCGCCGCCGACGAAGCCCGCGACCGGCTCGCCCATGTCGAAGCCGTGTCCGCCCCCGGCGCCATGGCCCAGCTCCTCGCGGCCATCCGCGACACCCGCATCCGCGACGATGCGGAACTCAGGCGTGCGAAAGACCTCGAAGCGAAGGCAGTCCGTTTCCTCGCCGAAGCCAATCTCTACGACGCGCAGGTCTGCAGGACGCTCAGTGGCTCGAAGCTCGGCGGTCGGATGCATGTCCCCGCCCCGCGCGAGCCAGTCCAGCAGATGTCATAGGTCGTAACAGCCTCCCCTCGAACGCGCCCGAAACGAGCCCCGCCGCACATATATAAGTTCGGCGCCGGTTGCGCGCGCCCGTGTACGTGAGCAACTGATCGTAGACGGGAAGTCGCGTCGCGCCGCCGTCGGAGATCACCCGTGAGAGATTACTCCTTCCGCTTCCTAGATCAGCTCGGCCGCTCGCAACCGGGCGAGCATGCGCGCTTCATGGACGATCAGGCCGCCACCGACTTCGCGCGCGACGCCCTCGTCCACAGCCACAGCGTCGAAGTCTGGCGCGGCAAGGAATGCGTCATCCGCATTGAGCGCACGGCGCCGGACTTTACCGCGCCGCTCGCCCCACCCCTGTCCTCTTCCGCTCCGGATCAACCCGACGAGCCGTCCAGAGGCGCCACACACATCGTCGCAATCAAGGGCGCCATACGCCCCGTAAAGTAGTTTACGTGGCCGAGGCAGCCGGGCGCGAGCTCTCCCACACGCAGCACGCGAACATCGTCGCGCTCTCCTTATCCCATTGCACGCAAACGCACGCATTGACGTGGCGCCGGCGCACACATGGCAGGCATTCGCCGGCATCCAGATCGACTGGATCATTTGTTAGGGCGCACAGACGCGCCCCATGCGAGCGTCCACCGGGTGGACTGGATACGGGACAAATGACATTGGCGCGCTTTGCGATCTGGACGGTGATCCTGCTGGCGCTGCTTAGCTTGACCGCGATCTCAGTGGTCAGCGTCTTTCGTTGGGCGCCATCCGCGTCCGACCTTGCGCCCCCTCCTGGCGGAGCCGCCTCCCTGCAGTCTCAGGGATAGACCGACGGCCTGAGCTGCAGATAGGCCGGATCGAACTCGCCCATTTCCTGCAGGGCTTCCCAGTTCAGGATGCCATGCACCTTCGCGTTCGTGCGGATCAGACCGAGGCCGCGCAACTCCTTCACCGTCCGGTTGACGTGCACGTTGGAAAGACCGGTCGCATCCCCGATCTCGGTCTGGGTCAGCGGCAAGTCAAATGAGTCCAGCGTCGCCAGCCCCACCGTACGCATACGGACGAAGCACTCGCAAATCAGGTGCGCGACACGTTCCAGCGCGGATCGGCGACCGATATTGCAGATCCATTCGCGGTAGATCGCAGCATCGATCATCTGGTACCGCCCCAGCGCGTCCGCCACGACCGGCCGCGCCCGCATCATGGCCTTTACGGAATCGTGCGACATGAAGGCCACGCGGGTCGGCGTCACACTCAACAGCGAGTGATCCATGACAGGCAGGTTGAGGCTATGCAGGTCGGGAATATCGCCGGGAAAATGGAAGGACTTGATCTGCCGCCGCCCGTTGGACAGCATCTTGTAGCGGCACGCGATGCCCTCAAGCAGAAGGCAGCATTCCGTGGGGCGAACGCCCTCGCGCACGATATCCCGCTTCTCCGTCACCGCCTTCACGCGAATGGGCAGCGCGCCGATGGCGGCGATGTCCTCGGCAGACAACTCGCTCGTCGACTCCAGCTTGCGGACAAGTCGTACGTGTTCAAGCGAAGGCGTAGCCATCGAAACTCCTGATCAAGGTGACAGGAGCTCGTGTCTCCCTTCAATCAAGGCGCACCAGTGGTTCCCTGATCAAGCGATCCATGATGAGGAACGCTTGGGATGCGCAATTGCATCCGACAGAACAAACGGTCTGCCATATGTTGGGTTCCGTGCCGCTACGGCACGGCGTTGCGACCGGCGCGCGCGACGAATTCAGATGCTACGCCTTGATCGCGATCAATCGCGTCCCGGACTGTGCGCCCAACGTTCTCTCGCCGAATTACGGCGGAGACCAAACCAATGCGAACCTTGTCATCAGTTGCCATGGGAGTGACGGCCGCCCTGCTGCTGGGCGCCTGCGCTCCTCGCGAAGTTGAAACTGCCAGTGCACCAGCGGCTCCCGCTGCTGTCCCGGCGCCGGCCGCCACGCTGAAGCTGCCGGTGAGCATCAACGCCACGATGGTGGCGCTTGTCGATCATGCCTCCGAGCCCCTCTGGGTCGATGCCTACGTGCCGCCGACGACAGACGAAGGGTGGCAGGATGCCGAGTACAATGCCTATCAGATCGCTGTCGGCGGAAAGCTCATACAGATCGAAGGGACCGGACCCAATGATGCGGCGTGGGTAACCGATCCAACCTGGAAGGCCACCGCAGACGAGATGAGCGACGCCGGCATGCAGGCCCTGACCGCGGCGAAAGCCAAGGACGCCGCCCTGCTCAACACGGCGGGGGATCGTCTCGTGGCGGCTTGCGAAAGTTGCCACAAGGCCTTCAAGCCCGACCTGCCGACGATGGGCATCTACAAGTCGCCCAATTATCCGCGGAAGTCAGAGTAGCGGTCTCGACTTGCTCCTCAAGGCGAAGAAGCTTTGGGGAGCGCGCTCCTGGTGCGGCGCGACGCAGGCGAAGTCCGCTCTCTGCGCGCCCGAAGCGCGATTGTCGCGATCTATGGCGCCACATCCACCCGGATGTGCGGATGGCGCGCCTGCACCTCGCGCGCCCACGGTTCGATACGCGCGGGTATCACCTCTGTCCCGCCGAACGGTATCGCCGCGCCCTTGGCGTCGAGCAGCACGACCGAGGATGAATCGGACCCGGTGTCGATCCGGATCGCAGCGACATCGGCCAGCATCAGACTGCCGCAGGCGGATGGATGAACCTCATTCCACCACATCAGCTCTCCGGTGCGCACGTTGATACGGCTGCCACGCCTTGGATTGTAGAGGATCCCTATCGCGCCGGCGAGGCTCACCAGCAAACCGATCCCGAGCGCGACCGGCACAAGCCACGGCGCGCATTCGCCGCCCTCACTGCAGTTGGTCGCTGGATCGACCGTGAGTCCCGCAAACGTAAACACCAGCCCGAAGGCGAGCATCACATAATGCCGGAGATCCCGGCGGCCCGAGACCTGATGGACCATGACCCAGTCAGGCCCGGTCGGATTGTCAGCCACATCGACGCGCTTCATGCGGCAAGACTGCACATGAGCGGTTAAGAGACCTTGGCGCCGCTCAGGACAATTTCCTGCAGGCAGCCGCCAGCTTACCCTCCCAGCCGCGCCATCTCCGCGTCGCTCAACTCGTAATTGCCGTAGACGTTCTGCACGTCGTCGCAATCCTCGAGCTCTTCGAGCATCTTCATCAGCTTGTCGGCGTTCTCGCCTTCGACCTGAACGGTGTTGACCGGTTTCCAGATCAGGGCGGTCGATGTCGCCGCTATCTTGATCTTGCCCTCGAGGGCCGACGCCACCTCTGCGAGGTCGGCGCGCGCCGTATAGATGTAGTGTCCTTCTTCGTCGCTCGACACGTCGGAAGCGCCGGCGTCGAGCGCCGCTTCCATGATCGCGTCTTCCGTGCCCGCACTCAGCGGATAGATGATCTCGCCGACATGCTCGAAGCCGGACGACACAGCGCCCGTCTGGCCCAGATTCCCGCCATGATGCGTGAAGGCGGTGCGGACATCCGTCGCCGCACGGTTCTTGTTGTCGGTCGAGCATTCCACAATCAGGCCGACGCCGCCCGGCGCAAAGCCTTCATATCGGATCGCCTCGTAGTTGGCGGCGTCCCCGCCGGCGCCCTTGTCGATCGCGCGCTGGATATTGTCCTTCGGCATGGACGCCGCCTTGGCGTTGTTGACCGCCAGGCGCAGGCGCGGGTTGAAGTTGACGTCCGCCATGCCGGTCTTGGCGGCGACGGTGATCTCTTTCGCCAGCTTCGAGAACAGCTTGGCCTTGGCCTTGTCGGCCTTGCCCTTGCGGTGCTGGATATTTGCCCATTTGCTGTGGCCGGCCATGGTGAGGCTCTCTTCCTGGTTCGGTGGGGTGGCCGTCCGGATAGCCCACCGCCCCCATGGCGGGCAA
>CALRWU020000221.1:0-6053 GCA_943371945.1 Azorhizobium sp. AG788 | reverse complement strand
ACCCTCGTCTTCCGGCGGCGTCGCGATGAACCAGATCATGTCGCTCTATGACCTGATCTCGACCGCCAGCCCCGACGCAACGCCGGAGGCCAACCTGCGCGACTTCGTTCTCGCTCAGCAGCTCGGCTATGCCGACCGCGATCACTACGTCGCCGATCCGGACGCGGTGACCGTGCCCGTCGCAGATCTGCTCAACCCGACCTATCTGAAATCGCGCGCCAGCAGCGGCTTCAAGCCAGGCGACGCGCCGCAACCCGGCGATCCCGGCGCCGTCCTGCACAACAAGCCGATCATCGACATGTGGGGCCGCGACACGAATGCCGCGACGCCCGGCACGACGCATCTGTCCTTTGTCGATTTCGAAGGCAACGCCGTGTCCTTCACCGCAACCGTAGAAAGCGGTTTCGGCTCGCAGCGCTGGACCAATGGCTTCCTGCTCAACAACCAGCTGACCGACTTCACCCGCCCGCCGACGCTCGGTGGAAAGATGGTCGCCAACGCGCCGGGGCCGGGCAAGCGCCCGCGCTCCTCCATGTCGCCCACCATCGTGTTCGACAAGAGCGGTGACGTCTTCATGGTGACCGGCTCGCCGGGCGGCAACTCCATCGTCGGCTATGTGTCGAAAACGCTCGCCGCCGTGCTCGACTGGGGCGTAACCGCACAGGAAGCCAGCGCCCTGCCCAACATCGTCGCGCGCGGCCCCGTCGTTCGCGTCGAAACGTCGGACGCGACCGCCGGCCCCAACCCTAAAGGCAAGACGTGGCTGGCCGCACTCACCGGCGCCGGCTTCAAGACACAGGAAGTGTCCGGCGAAGTGTCCGGCCTCAATCTCATCGTCGTGCGCAAGGATCGCCTCGAAGGCGGCGCCGATCCGCGTCGCGAGGGCGTGGCGATCGAAGCCGTGAAGTAGGCTTCAGTCAGGCAGGGAACCTGACTGCATGTTCATCTAGACCGCCCGAGTTCCACGGAACCGGGAATATGGCCTCACGTTGTGTCGGGGATGCCGCTCCACGCTGGAGCCGCCCGACATCACGTGAGGACATCCCTTGATCAACGCCAAGCTCTCCATGCTGCTCGCCGCCTCTGTCATGGCCGTTGCAACGGCTGCCTGCTCAGGCCCCGAAAACACCGCCAGCCAGGCCATGCCGGCAGAAACGCCAATGGCTGGCCCGAACGAAATTGCCGTAGTCGATACCGCCGCGGTCGATAGTGGCACGACGGATTTTGTCGAGAAGGCCGTGAACTCGAACATGTTCGAGATCGAAGCCAGCAAGATCGCGCTTGAACGTTCCAAGGTTCAGCCCGTGAAAGACTTCGCCAAGATGCTGGTCGATGCTCACACGACAGCGCTGGGCGAGCTGCAATCACTTTCCACCGCCGCAATGGTGACGGCGCCGACGGCGATGAACAACGACTTTACCGGTAAGCTGGAAGCGCTTCGCAACGCCAAGGTCGAGGACTTCGATGACGTCTATGTCGACCAGCAGACCGAGGCTCACGAGAACTCCCTGAACCTCGTGAAGGGCTATTCCGAGAATGGCAAAGACGCTGGCCTGCGCGCGTTCGCCGCCAAAATGGTCCCGACCGTCGATACGCATCTCACTACAGTCCGCGCACTCGACAAATCGCCGGCTGACGACATCACGAAATCCCCAAGCTGATCCTGATCCTACCGGACGCTGACCAGCCCGACACCTGTTAGCGTCCACATGAGGGCCCGCGCGAATAGCGCGGGTCCTCTTTCTTTGCGCAGTTCAGAGCGAGCGCATCGCAGCCTAATCTTCTTCAATTTCGCGCCGCATCTTGTTCCGGGCGCGCTGGGACTTGTTCAGCTGCTTCCAATGCCTGCGGTGTGCGGCTTCGGCGGCGGGGTCGCCCTTCCGCGCTTCGAAGGCCAGTTCACTCTGCAGCTTGAGATAGGCGCGCCATCGTTCATCGCTCAGTGAGCCATCGGCCAGCGCCGCCAGCACGGCGCACCCTGGCTCTGTCGTATGTTTGCAATCTCCAAAGCGGCATTGCGGGAACAACTCGACGATATCGGCAAAGCTCGCCTCCAGAGCCGCGTCGCCCGCCAGCACGCTGAACTCGCGCATGCCGGGCGTGTCCACGAGCAACGCGCCACTGGGCAGGCGGAAGAGTTCGCGGTGCGTTGTGGTGTGGCGGCCGCGATCATCGCTGTCGCGAATGGCGCCCGTGTCCATCAGTCTCGTGCCCGCCAGCGCGTTCAGCAGCGTGGACTTGCCCGCACCCGAACTGCCCAGCAGCGCCGCGGTCATCCCCGGTTTGAGCCAGGGCGTCAGACCATCGAGCCCATCACCGGTCAGCGCGGACAGCGCCACGACCGGCGCGCCGCCCGCGATTTCTTCGACATGCGAGATCTCCTTGACGGGGTCGGCGCTCAGGTCCGTCTTCGTCAGCACGATCACAGGCGCTGCCCCGCTCTCACGCGCCGCCACCAGATACCGCTCCAGCCGCCGCAGGTTGAGATCTGCATTCAATGCCGCAACGAGAAGTGCGACATCCACGTTGGCTGCGATCACCTGAACCCCACCACCGCTCACCGCATTCCGCGAAAAAACGCTGCGGCGCGGGATGAGCGCGTGAACGATCACTTCGTCCGGCGATCCATCATGGGTAACCGCAAGCCAGTCGCCGACCACGGGATGTTCGCCCGGCGCCGCGTCGCCCGCGAAGCGCCCGGACAGCCGCGCGGTGCGCTCGCCTTCGGCCGTTATCACGCGCCACAGGCCACGGTGCTGCGCCAGAACGCGCGCGGGTACGAACCCTTGTACGGCATACGGCGCAAAGGCGGCCTGCAGCGCATCGCTCCATCCAAACAGGTAGATCATGGGTGTCGATCCAGCATGGCCGGGCTTGTAACAGCCGCCGGCGCAAAAGCCTACGCCGCCGCCGGCACCCGCAACCGGAACACCGCGCCACAATCCGTGTTGGAAGCGAGCTCGAGCTCCCCCTTCATGCCGCGCGCCAATTCGCGGGCAATGGCGAGGCCGAGGCCTGCGCCGCCACGTGACGCCGAGCCCGCGAAGGGCTGGAAAAGGCGCTTTGCAATGTTGGCCGGAATACCTGGCCCGTTGTCCACGATCTCGACGACGGCATTGGGGCCATCGCGGAACACACGCGCCTCGATCTTGCCGGGCAGCACGCGACCATTCTGTTCCTTGATCGCCCTTCCCGCATTGCGCGCGAGGTTGGCGATGATGCGATGCACATGGTCGGCGTCGGCGATCGCCATCACCGGACCCGTCGCATCGACGCTCCACTCGACCGCGTCACATCCAGCAAGCCCCTCGACCACCGCCTCACCCATCGCGGCGACCAGGTTCATCTGCGCGAGGTTGGGCGCCGATGGCTCGGCGCGGGCATGGCTCAACGTCGCCTCGGCAAGATTGAGCGCGCGCTGGATCGCGCGCTCAAGACGTGGCGCTGCGCGCTTCACGCGCGGGTCTTCGGATTGGGCAAGGCCTTCGGACACGATCTGCGCCGCAGCGAGCGAGTTGCGCAGGTCATGGTTGATCTTCGCTACCGCCTCGCCCAGTTCAGCAAGCCGCTTGCGCTGCCGGAACGCGGCCGAGACCGTCGTCTGCATCGACTGCAGCGCGGCGTTGGCGCGGCGGATCTCGTCGCTGCCGCCCGGCGCCGGATCGATGTCGGCGCCTTCGGGCGCGCTGGCGAAGCGCACGATGCCGTCGGTCAACCGGTCCATCGGGCGCACGACAAGACGATAGATCGCAAAATAGACGAGCCCGCCGACCAGCGCCGCGACCAGCACCGAGAACACAAGCAGTGTGCGCGAGAACGCGATCAGCGCCCGCTTCAGCGCGGCCTCCGGCACGATGACTTCCATGGTCTCGTCGCGCTTCAGCGCCGGCTCGACAATGACGCGCAGAAAGCGGCCGCGGGGGGCAAGCATATGGTCGAACACGCCCACCACGCCGTCGATCAGCGACTGGTTGCGCATGTCGATCGGGATGAGGTCGCCGCCGATATCAACGGAGGGCGGCAGGATCTCGCCGCGGAAATCCTGCGCCTGGACAGCGACCGAGACGACCTGCGCACTCTCCAGCAGCTGGCGCGACAATTCCTCGCTGACACGCCCATCGGGGGCGGCTTCGACCGCAAGGGCGGCGATCTGGGCGGCCTGGCCGCGCTGGAGCAGCCAGGTGCTTCGGAAGCCGGCTGCTAGCACAGGATAGGCCAGCAGGATCGCGAACAGAACAAAACCTGTGGTCAAAAGCAGCAGTCGGCCGCGCAGCCCCGAGAAGAATCGCTTCTTCGGGCCTGCCGGCGCGTCCGCAGGGGCATCAACCCCGTGAAGGTCGTTCGCCTCGCTCAGCTGTCGTCCCCTGGGCGTTTCCATTCCGGCGGCGCCTGCGCAGCCCAGTTTCAAAGGAAACTGGAGAGTGCGGGCCGCATCTCTTTATATTAGTCCGTGGCCGTCGTCCTGCTTACCTAACGGCACGGTCATCTTTTCCAGATGACAGGTTGCGGGAACAGCTGCAATGCCGTCGCAGGGGTGGGCGTTCGGGAAAGCGGTTACCGCGCGCTTGACTTGCCCGGAGCGGCCATGTAGTTCCCCCGCCTTCCTGAAGGAATAAGGGGCAGTGACCCGTGTCCACCAAACGGACTTTTCAGCCGAGCAACCTGAAGCGCAAGCGGCGCCACGGGTTCCGCGCGCGCATGGCGACCAAGAATGGCCAGAAAATCCTGGCGTCTCGTCGCGCCAAGGGCCGCAAGCGCCTCAGCGCCTAGGTTCTGAGCGCCTAGCATCTTCCGGGGCCTCACGGCCCCTTCCGATCGACAGAAACACGCCGCCGCTGGGGGTTCAACGCCTCCGGTTACGGCGTGAATTTCTATTCGTGGCAAGCGGTTACAGCGAACGGCGCAAGCTGATTGTCGTCCAGGGCCGCCGCCGCGATCCCGGCCGCCCCATCGCCGGCGAAGGTTTCACCACCACCAAGAAGATCGGCAATTCGGTCGTCCGTAACCGGGCGCGCCGCCGCCTGCGCGAGGCCGCCCGCATGCTCCTGCCCCATCTCGGGGTCGCCGGAGCCGACTATGTCTTCATCGCCCGTCAGGACACCGCAGAGGCCCCGTGGCCGCGTTTGCTTGACGATATGGAAATCGCATTGATAAGCCTCCGCCGCCGCCTGCTCCCTGCCGGCGATGGCGCTTCCGCAACCAGGATCTGATCCCCATGGAACAGCAAGAGCAGCGCAATCTCCTGCTGGCGCTCGTCCTGTGCTTCGGCCTGTTCATGGTCTACAACATCTTCGTGCTGGAGCCCCAGCAGAAGGCACGGCAGGCCGCGACGGCGCAGGCGAAAGAAAACGCCGTCGTCCAGGCCACCTCCCCCACCCCCACCCTCCGCCAACGCGACGAAGTCGTGACCGCCGAGCTGGCGTCGGGACAGCGCGTGGCCGTGGCGGCTCCGTCGATCGAAGGTTCGATCTCGCTGCTCGGCGCGCGCATCGATGATGTCTCGCTCAAGAATTATTACGAGACGATCGGCGACAAGGAAGCGAAGAATCCAAAGGGCGAGATCAAGCTGCTCGCGCCGGCCGACACCGCGAGCGCTTTCTACGCCACCGTTGCGTGGACCACGCCGTCGACCACGACCGACCAGGTTGTGTGGACACAGACAAGCACCGGCGCGCTGACGCCCGAGAATCCGCTGAAGCTCGCCTACACGACCGACCTTGTCCGCATCGAGCGTATGATCACCATCGACGCCGACTATATGTTCACCGTCAACGACACCGTCACCAACACCGGCACGACGGCCGTCACGCTCGCCCAGAAGTCGCAGCTGCGTCAGGTGATGATCAACGACCTGATCAACACGCCGCACACCGAAGTCGGCGCCCACCGCGGTGCGCTCGGAGTCTACGGCTCCGACAAGAACCAGATGATCAACTACCACGACCTGAACCAGGGCAAGGCGATCTCGAAAAGCGTTACCGGCGGCTGGAACGCCTTGACGACGAAGTACTGGATGGCTGCGACGATCCCGGAGCAGAAAGAAGAAGTCCAGA
>CALRWU020000220.1:0-6055 GCA_943371945.1 Azorhizobium sp. AG788 | reverse complement strand
GCCGGTCCCCGTATCCCACAGCCGGGCGGTCTTGTCCGGGCTCCAGGTGAGGATGCGGCTCTCGTCCTTCGAAAACGCCGCGCCAGAGACGGCTTCATTATGCGTGAGGGCCGGTCCGATGTGCTTGGACGTAGCCGCATCCCACAGGCGGGTGGTGTTGTCGGCACTCCAGGTGAGGATGCGGCTCTCGTCCTTCGAGAACATCGCGCCAGAGACGCCATCCTCATGCGTGAGGGCGGGCCCGATCTGCTTCGCCGTCGCCGCATCCCATAGCCGGGCGGTCTTGTCCCCACTCGAGGTGAGGATGCGGCTCTCGTCCTTGGAGAACACCGCGCCAGAGACGTAGGCATCATGCGTGAGAGCAGGTCCGATCTGCTTGCCGGTCGCGGCGTCCCATAGCCGGGCAGTGCCGTCATAGCTCCAGGTGAGGATGCGGCTCTCGTCCTTGGAGAACACCGCGCCAGAGACGCCGCCATCATGCGTAAGAGCAGGTCCGATCTGCTTGCCGGTCGCGGCGTCCCACAGTCTGGCAGTGTTGCCCTCGCCCCAGGTCAGGATACGGCTCTCGCCCTTCGAGAACACCGCTCCAAGGACGGGCTTATCATGCGTTATCTGGGTCGCCTGATTGATCGATTGCGCGGCGGATGCAAGCAGAACATGCCCCTCTAAAGCCGCAGGGGCAAGGAATTCGTCGCGCGACGCGAGCGCCGCCAGATGAAGCGCTCGAAGCGGATCGCCGCTCGCTGCGGCTTGCTCAGCCGTGCGGGCCAACATCAGGGACTGGGCGCGCCCAAGAGTCCGCGAGCCATTGATGACAAACCAAGCGCCCGCAACGGTGACCAGAAATGCTGTTGCGGTAAGACCAGTGATGACCCTGCGCACGTTTCGTTGATTTCGACTGCGTCGCTTGTGTTCGGCGCGGCTGGCAACAAGAAACTCCAGGACAAGCTCCGAAACGTTTGGAGCACTTGCTGGTCGCCGAACTGCCCAGGCTTCCGCAACATCGATTTCTTGGTCAAATAGGAGGCGTGCGCGCGGTTTGTTATCTGCGGCCCACGCTTTGGCCTCGACGGTGTAGCGACTTGAAGCGCGCAGCCAGTCAATATCGCGATCAAGCGTGACGCAGAGCAGCTTCAGCGCGTCGTCAAATCCCTGTCGAATGAACCAGTGACTGACGTTCAAGGCCGAAAGGCGCGGTGGCGCAGCATTGAAGTCCACCTCGCGACAGCTGATCGCGACGATGCGTTTCGACAGTGATCGAGCATACGCTATCTCTTCGTCCACTACCTTGGACGCCGCACTGTCCGGCGACACGCACAAAACCATGACGTCAGCAGCCGCGATCATGTCCTGCAGGCGCACCCACCAGTCGTCCGTGGGCGCGATGCCGGTCTCTCCGGTTTCCGCATGATGGGTCGATTGATCGAAGTCCGCGAGATAACCGCGTTCCGTCAGCGCGTCGGCGAGGCGGCGGACGAAATCCGAGTCTTTGCGGGAATAGGAGAGGAAGACGCGGAGCTTTGGCTCGGCGGTTTCTTTAGGCTGTTCCTGGTCCACCATCGTCTCCCCGAGGCAACGCTTACAAAGCTTAGCGCGGGCGGTCGTCGGTGCGCCAGTGGGCCTTGGGATAGCTCAGACTTCGTCGTCTTCCCTCTCGTGCTCGATCGAGGCCGCCCCACCGAGTGCTTGAAACCTTCGCTCAGAAAGCCACTGCAAGCGCTTAGCTTGAACCAGGAGCACCCTGCGCAAGCCTCCTTGGACTTTGCGCTCGGAGATGACCTGCGCGAGGCGCGATATGATCAGCGCGCGTCGCGCAATTCTGAAATCAAGATGTGATCGGAGTTCGAAGACACGTTCCGAGACGATCCGACCCCTGACGGGCGACGGTGGTGTGACTTCCATATCTCCAGGCGGTGGATCTTTTTCGTTCAAGATGGCCTTGAACGTCGAGCCGTCGATCGCTTGTTGCGTCACCACTCGTTCGAGGGCGTTGAGATGTGCACGTGCAGCCTGATCGGTGCTCCTGAGGTCCTGAAATTCCGGCAGTGGCCAAACGGCAATCTCAAAGACCTCAAACGGATCCAGGACAGACATAGCGACGGCATCAGTGCGTTGGTTCGTCAGGTGGCGACGTATGCGCGTCCTGACCATCTCGTTGGTTTGTCCGACGTAGATGGGTTCGCCATCGTAGTCGAAAAACGCATAGACGCCCCACTTGCAGTTGCCGATTGGCCGAGTCTGCCCCGAGACGTCCGTGAAAGCGGAGTCCAAAAAGAGCGCGAGATTGGTGCGCAGATCCTCTGTCTCAAAGGGAGGCACGTTCTGAGCGTCACTTGAATTCGTCGACCTCGGCATCGCTTTACGCTCCCAGCCTTACAATGTGACTAGGCCGCGCGGCTTCGAACGCGGGGCGTGCTGCTGGCTGCACTAACCGCCCCCTTGGCCTTCCGCGTTGGACTCTGAGGCTTCGCCCGCATCGCCAGACTATTGAGATAAGGCAGAAGCAGGTTGTCCGAGAGAAATTTCACGACCGGCACAACAACCCCATCGCCGGTAAGATGATAAGCGTCGTTGTAGTTTGCGGGTAGAACGTAGGAATCTGGCAATCCCATCAAGCGCGCGGTTTCGCGAGCTGATATGAGGCGGGAACGAATGCGCTTGCCTTCCACGATCAGGAGAAGCTGCCGGCTCGATCCTCCGGCGGGCGTTCTTAAGCAGCCGGCGATATCGTCAAACCGTACCTCCACCCTCTGTACTGATCGCCCGTTCTCGTTACGTGTTCGCCGGTACATGCACCCCACCGCTAGTCGCTTCGAGGTCATCGCCTCGGCAAGCTTCGCGCGGTGAACCGGGGCCATCATTCCGATTAGCCGGTCAGTCTGCGATCGTGAGTGCCACTCGACCTCGGTTGGATTCTGCTCCAGCAGATCGACGAACCGTTCGTTTCGCCGACCTGGGTTTGGCAACTGCCACCAAATCCAACGCTGCTTTAGACTCTCGGGAAGAGAGTCATGCGCCCGGCAAACGCCAGCGGTATGCCACTCTCGGCTAGGCTCTCCAGACAGAGACGTCTGTCTGGGAACACTCATCGAAGGTACACCGATGAAAAACAGACGCGGTCGAGACTGCGGCACGAAATGTCGCGCATCGATTACGAGAGCCCCAACATCAAACCCGATGTCTGCAAACGCTTGCACCAGCGCTTGGAAGTCACGTCCTTTGTGAGACGTGAGCGTTCCAACCACGTTTTCCAGAACAATCAGTGGTGGCGTACGTCCCGCCTTGACCAGTCGTGAAACCAATCGCCAGAAGGGCCAGAAGCTTCCGGATCGATTGCCGGCCAGGCCAGCCCCATCACCAGCCAAAGACAAGTCTTGGCACGGAAATGACCCCCAAATCAGATCGGGTGTTCCTGGCGGCAAATTCTTGGTGGCGATCTTGCCAACGTCTGCTTCAAGTAGCTCCGCACCACCCCAGTTGGCCGTATACGAACTGACCTTTTTGGAATCGAAGTCGTTGGCGAATGTGCACTGCCAGCCTGCACCCAAGCCTGCACGCACCATTCCGCCGCCTGCAAAAAACTCAAAGAAGGTGGGCAGTCGAATCTCCCAAGCGCAGGTGGAGGCAAACCTAGTTGAAGGGGCGAAACTAATCGTGCGAGATGTTATGGCCCGCTGGTCCGATGAAGCTCCAAATGCCTCTAGCCGGTTCTCTTTATGTTCAGCGATACGTGGGTGTCTAGGCCCACGAGAACGGCGTGACGTCTCCTGATGCAGACACCGCGCCGGCCGATGCCAAACCGCCCTTTCTAGTGGAGGAAACTCATCGAATGCCCGGTCGGACTACCATCAAGAGCCCAAGCCAAAAGCAGAGAGAAAGCTGCTCCGAAGCTCAATCAATGCTGAAAAAAAGCTGCCACCGAGCTGCCGCGAAGCTGGTCTGAACACCCTTTCGAACTGTATTTCGACTGGTTCGCAGCCTCCACTCCGACTGGTCCCGAACCCCATTCCGAGAGGTCCGGAACCCCACTCCTGCTAACCCGGCTAGTCCGGAGGCTGCGCCGAAGCCCGAGGCGGGCAGTCGAGACGCTCAGACTTTCCGCGTGCAGATCGCGTCCGGGCGCTTGCTTGTCGCGCCCGGGGCCGTCAAACGCCACCAGCGTCGCCCAGGTCGTCGGGATCGAACGCATCGCCATCAGAAGTGAGAAACTCAACGCACGCTGGGCTCTTGGGATGAGGCTCTCCCGCGTCGCCAACCTTGTTTGCCTCTTTTCCGATGAGTCGAATGCCCCTCACGACAAGATGGCGTCGCTCCGTCTGTCCGAAATTAGCGTGTCCGCCATTCTCGAATTTGTCCTCCGGACTGACGTGATAGAATTGGAGCGCACCCGCATATGTCTTCAGCGCAGAAGCAGGCACAGGCTCACCTGTCTCGCGATCGAACGCTTGGGCGACGGCCTTTGCTGGATTGCGCTCGAATGGCGCTATCGGTTTGAAAGCGCGTCGCTGTCGAGGGCGTCCGCGCTGTGGCGCTTCATCCAGGACCTCTTCGCAAATGTCCGCATTCGCGGCATCTGCCAGGAAGCCGACCAGAAAACCGAATGGCTTCACTTGGCCATTGTAGTCCTTCCCTTCGTTGAACGGCGTCATCCAACTCAGTAGCGCAGGACTTGTCGCACCGTAACGCGCCATCGCCGGTTGCGAGAGGGCAGGATGGTAGTCGCGCCGCACTTTGCCGGGATTTTCCGACAATGCCGCGGTGATGATGGAAAACCAGAAATCATACTGCCAGCGTTTGCCGCCGAGCTTGTTCACATCGTCGGTCGGGTCTGGGACGCCTGCCGCAGGATCGCTTTCAGGGTACGGCTCCATCAGGTGCCCTAAACCATGGGCCGAGAATTTCCGGATGATCGGCACGCGATCAGCATCCAGATTGAACAGCGCATAGCGCTTGGACGAAATGGCGTAGGCAAATAGCGGCTCGAATTCCCTTGGGCCCCGCAGGTAGTTGATGTCCTCGATTTTGAGGATCGATCCGTGCTTTTCGTACGGGTTGAGCGCGACGAACCAGTCCACCACGGATTGAGCCCGAGCGAAGTAGTCTTCGGCCGCAAGGTCGTAAGGTTTGGCAATCGCGATGCTGTCAGTATCGCAGAAGACCCAATCTAGGCCGCGGTCGATGACGAGCCGCTCTGCAATAGCCAGCATGAGGCGCGCTGCGCCCGTGATGAGCGTCGCGCAGAGCGGGTGAAAGAAGTTCCCAGGCTGCTCAAGCGCGTGGGAAGATACCTCAATGCCTCCACCATCCGGGCCATAGACGACTATCGGTTCGCCCTTTGGAGCGTCATCCCGATTGACCTCCACGAATACGCCGTAGGATGTCGAGTTGACGATGATCTTGATTGCCAGATTGGCCGGGTCGCTCTTCCCGGTCGTGTCGCGCATGTCGACCAGACGCTTGAAGATCGGCTCGTTCGCGGGATCGACGGAGAACTCTGCTCGCCCCAGCAGGTCGATCCGCTTCAGGCCAGACTGTACCGGTCCAGGCCGATACGTGATGGCTTTGTCGATCCGAGGCGCGAAGCCATTCAACAACTTGGAAACGATGACATCGGCCAACGTGTACCAGAGCCGCATCTCGGATCGCACATGGTTCAAGCCGATCGTAAGCGCCTCGCGGCCTTCCGAGTATTTTGTTCGAAGGGGGAGAACGTCTCCATCGGGGTAGAGCCGCACGAGCGTTGCAAGCTGCCGCCAGGTCTCGGGTCGCTGCAGGTCTTCCAGCGTGACCCGATCGATGAATGCCTGAGCTTCATCTGTGGTGTCCTCGAGCGTGTAGCCATCGGCGACCACGAACGCGCCCAAGCCCATCAGCGTGTTCACGGTGGGATACATCGACTTGAAGTCGGTCAGCAGGACCTGGCGGACCTCGCGACGAATCCTGACCTCTGCCCTGCCGCCATAGTAGGTCGCCATGATCTGCCCGAACTCTTCTCGGGAGCTGTCTGGCTGGCATTTGAGCAGGGGCTGAATGCCCATCGCTTCGAAGCTGGCCT
>CALRWU020000219.1:0-6060 GCA_943371945.1 Azorhizobium sp. AG788 | reverse complement strand
TGAAGATCTCGACGCCGACACCGACGGCTATTCAAACATCGTGGAGATCATGGCGGGCACCCAGACCGCAGACGCGAACAGCGTTCCACGTACCCTGGCTTGCGCAGACACTGACGCATCTCGCGCGGCGGGCGCGCAATGGAATGTCTGCACCTACGACGCCACCTACGTCTTCAAGAAGGTTCATCTGGACTTCTGCGGCCACTCACCGACACGCGCAGAGATGGACGGCTTCCAGAAAGTCACGGACGAGAAGGCGAAGCTCGCCCGCATCAGCTCCGCGCTCGATAAATGCCTCGATTCCCCATACTGGCTGGGCAAGGACGGGGTGGTCTGGAATCTGGCGAACGCAAAGATCCGGCCGGCCCATGCGGTGAAATCCGGCGAGGATGCCGGGCCCGTGCCGCTTGGCGACTACGACGATGACTACAATCTTTTCACGTGGGCCAACAGCAACGACAACGACGTTCGAGACCTACTGCTGGCGCAGTACTTCGTGAAGCGCACAGGCCCCGTCACTCTGGAGCAGATCAGCGAAGAGGAACTGGCCAAGCGCCCGCGGGGCACAAAGCAACCCGTCCCAGTCGAAAAGCGGGTGGGCATGATTTCGACGCGCTGGTTCGGCGCCGTCAACACGATGTTCACGTCGATTCCCAGAACCACCGCTGCGCAGGCCTATCGCTCCTATCTCGGCTTCGACATTGCCAAGATGCAGGGCCTGAACCCTGTGCCACATGAGCCGATGGACTATGACATCAAGGGCGTTGGTGCGCCTGAATGCGCCGTCTGCCATGGCACGCTGGATCCGCTGACCTACCCGTTCACGCGCTATAATGGGATCAGCGGCGGATACTCGTATGATGACGAACGGCTGAAAGCTTATGTGCGGGTCGACGGACCACGCGTCGCTGAAGCCCCTGCCGGGGGCGTGATCCTGGGTCAGAAAGTTGCCGACCTGCGTGAGTGGGCATCCGTGGCAGCCAACAGCGACCCCTTCGCGATCAAGGTGACCGGCGACTACTGGAAGGTTCTCATTGGGCGTGAGCCCGACGTCAATGATCAGGCCGAATTCACGCGCCTGTGGCGCGGATTGAAATCGTCCACCACCTACGATTATCGCGTCGAAAAGATGCTGCACGACCTTGTCCAGACCAACGCTTATGGCCGGCCGTAGGAGAGCAAGATGACCAAACGGATGACATCTGGGCTTTTGGCCATCGCCGCGATGGCCGCAGCCTGCACCACGGCGCCCGAGCCAGCCCCTCTGCAGTTCGCTGCGGACGCTCCCACACCGGTTGTTTCGGCCGATCCACGCGTGAAGTTCAAGGATGGCGAGCGCTATCTCCGCGACCTTTCCGCCAACCTCAACATTCCGCGTGAGGAGATCTGCAAGGAGCTCTCGCGCTATGACTGCGTGACGGACGCTTTCCGCATCGTGCTGGGCGGCGTCGAGGCTCCCAATCTTCTTGTAAACGAGCCAATCGCCGAGGCTGCGCTGACGTCCCCGATCGCTGTCGATCGCGTTGCCCTGCACGTCTGCACCAAACGCGTGAAGATGGATCGAGCGAAGCCGGCAGAGGCGGTTCTCTTCAAGGCAGGAGCTTTCGGCCGCGATGGCCGGGCGCAAACGCCCGATCGCGAATGGCTCAACAGCACGGCAGATGCAGTCTACGGGTCGATCCTGCTGCGCAGCCCGAGCGCTAGCGAGATCCAGAATCTCGCGGCGTACTACACGCGGGTCGCGGAGGGGCGGCCCGCCAATAGCGTCGATGCCGCCGCCGACTGGGTGACACTTAGCTGCTTTGCCGTCGCCTCGTCCCTCGAAGCTGTCTTCTACTGAAATCCCGCAGGATAGATCGCCATGACACACAGTTTCTCACGTCGTAACTTCCTGCGCTCCGCATCGCTTGGCGCCGCGGGCGCCTTTGTCGCGTCGCGACTCCCGCAGGACGCCTTTGCACAGGAGGTGATGATCGAGCGGGCCAAAAACCCCCGCTTCCTGATCGTGCTCAGCTCCTTTGGCGGCGCCAATCAGGTCGACGCCTTTCTCTCGCGTCGCGAGTCGGAAATACCGGGCGCATCCGAGCTTAATGCCTACCCTGACAGCATGGTCCAGACGATTGGCGAATTCCGCGCCATCGACATGAAGTCGCCAACGATCGGCGCGATCCCCGCATCGTTCACAGCAAACCAGTCAGACTTCGTGCGCCGCCACCAGAGTGACATGATGGTGGTGACCCACACAGGCACAAGCGTAAACCACTTCGTCGCCCAGCAGAGGTCCATCAACGGCAACGCCGCCTGGAAAGGCCGGACGCTTCAGGAAGCGGTCGCGATGACCTACGGCGCGGGCTATGCGATCCCCAACGTGCATCTTGTGAACGGTACGGGATTTACCGAACGCGGCACCGACAATAGCCTGCCAGCTTACGTCTATGGCGAACGCGCACCGGTTCCGAACCTCTGGCCCCTGTCCCTTGACGGCTACAAGGGCATCGCCGATGCGCCCTCTCGGCAGCTCTTCGAAGCTACGCGGAAATTCCGTAACGAGCAGCTGGACCCATCGTCTGACTTCTTCCGGACGTTCAGCGGCAGCAAGCGTATCAAGCACTGGACCGAAATCCGCGGCGACGCCCTGCGAGGCGTCGAGGCGCAGGACCTCATCACCAAGCTGATGCTGTTCCCGGACTCGGATGTGATGCCGTTGTCGGCCCATGGCCTCAAGGGCTCGGAGATCGGCCAGAAGGTCCGTGAGGCATTCCCGAACTACGAGTTCGACCCGCTCGAAGCACAGGCAGCGCTTGCCTTCATGCTTCTACGCTATGGCGTCTCAGTCACCGTGACCATCGGGCCCGAGGGCAGCGCCGTTTTCAAAAAGGGCGTCAAGCTGGGTGAAGGCGGCCTGGGCGAGGGCGACATCGTCAATCCGCCGATTTCCTTCGACTTCTCTCACCAGGCCAATCGTGAGGTTCAGGCTCTGATGTGGAACCGGCAGCTGTCCATCGCTGACCGCCTGATTGCCCTTCTGAAATCGGAAGAGTTCCGCGATGGCCAGAGCTTCTGGGACCGCTCGATGATCTACTTCGCGACAGAGTTTGGCCGCACGCGCCGCCGCCCTGCCAACGCGATGACATTCGGTTCGGGACACGATCTCAACAACGGCTCCCTGATCGTGTCGCCATTTGCCAATGGCGGACGCGCGTTGGGAGGTGTCGATACGAGCACGATGCTGACCTATGGCTTCGACCCCGAAACCGGCAAACCGGAGCCCGGGCGGCACATGACGGAGGCGGAAATGTACGCGGGCATCGCACATGCGCTCGCCATCGACACCGCCGGCAGCAACCTGCGTGACATGCGCGCTATGCGGCGAACCGCATAGCGCCCCGCGAGCAGCTGGTGACCGGCGATCGGGTTCCCGCAGCGCCTATGTATCGGCATGCTGGCGTGGTGTGTGCGCATTGAAATGCCGCCCGCCCCACGCTCGAATGAACGGCTCTCAGGAACAGTGACGCATGCGGCTGCAAACGCGGTCAAGTATCTGCAGTCTGATGATCGTTTTGTCGGCCTGCGCCGTCGAACCGCAAGGGGTTGCTCGGCATGCGAATGGCCCCACAGCACTGGCGGCGGCTTCCGTCGGGGGCCGCGCGTCTCAACCCACCCTCACGCTCGACCTGGACACAGAAGAAGGCCAGTTGAACGCCGAACTACTCTATCAGGAGCGGTGCGCTACCTGTCACGACGCCGGTCGTGCGCCGCCGCGCGGCCAGATCGCTGCCAACACACCTGATGAGATACTGGAAGCACTGGATACCGGCTTCATGGCGGCAGTAGCGCTCTTCATGACGCACGAGCAGAAATTGGTCCTGGCCCGACATCTGAGCAACGAGCGATAGCTGGGTAGCGCCACAGCGAGGAAGGCCACCCTCACTGCGTAGGCAATGAAGGCGCCACCCGGCGCGACGGATCCCAGGGGCTTTGAAGCCCCCTTGGAATTAGGGAGCGACTAGAGCCCCTCCCCTCCGAGCTTGTATGTGAGCTGCAGGAACACGCCGCGGCCGATACTGTCGTACCAGCTGGTGTTGTAGGGGGTCGCCGCAGCTCCGGGAACGACAACCGCGATCCTCAGCAACATACCTCTTGGCTCATTCCGATGTCAGGATTTTGCGGTCGAGGTATGTCGTTCTGGCGAACTAGACGCTTCCGCATAGTTCAACAAAGCGGCCCGCCTGAAACCTGGCGCCGAGCAGGTGATCGTCGTCCCATGAGGCCGCATAGACGAACTCCGTTGTGACAGAGCCGCTCAACGTCGTGATGGCAATCGATTGCAGCGAGACGTGAGCCCAGACTTGCTCCGGCCCCACGATGACCGGCAGCGTGTCGCCTTCCTCGGATGCCTCTCCCTCCGACGCAGCCTCCGCATAGGGCGCGTAGTGATCGAACAGCGCCTGCTGAATGTCCGGCCTCCATCCGCTGAACGCTGACGCGATCTGGCGCGCCGCATCCAGGGCCATGGGGTCCGGCTCACGCCCTGAGCCGAACAGCGACATCTGCGCCTGCTGCGCGCCATCGAGCAGCAGAGTGCATCGCCACAGGCCGCGGGTCCGTTCCAAAGGTCCTAAAACAGGATCCTCGACAGTCGGAGTCTTCAAAAAGCCCGCCATAGCCACCTCGCCCGCTGATGACAAAGTACGCGAGCATGACTTGCTTCATGCCCCTGGGCTAGGGGCCGCCATCCCCTCGGGCTTCGAGTAGCTCTACGCCTAAGAGCGCTGAATCATTCCCACTCGATCGTTCCGGGCGGCTTGCTCGTCACGTCATAGACGACGCGGCTCACGCCCTTCACCTCGTTGATGATCCGCGTCGCCGTGCGGCCGAGGAAGTTCATGTCGAACGGATAGAAGTCCGCCGTCATGCCATCGGTCGATGTCACCGCGCGCAGCGCCAGCACGCTCTCATACGTCCGAGCGTCGCCCATCACGCCGACCGAGCGCACAGGCAGCAGCACGGCAAACGCCTGCCAGATCTTGTCGTACAGCCCTGCCTTGCGGATCTCGTCGAGATAGATCGCGTCGGCCTTCTGCAGGATGGCCACACGCTCCGGCGTGATCTCACCCGGAATGCGGATCGCAAGCCCCGGCCCCGGAAACGGATGACGCCCAACCAGCGTCTCGGGCATGCCAAGCTCACGCCCCAGCGCCCGCACCTCGTCCTTGAACAGCTCCCGCAGCGGCTCGACCAGTTTTAGGTTCATCTTCTCCGGCAGGCCGCCGACATTGTGGTGCGACTTGATCGTCACCGACGGCCCGCCATCGAACGACACGCTCTCGATCACATCGGGATAGAGCGTGCCCTGCGCAAGAAACTGCGCGCCCTGCACTTTCTTGGCCTCGGCCTCGAAGATGTCGATGAAGGTCTTGCCGATGAATTTCCGCTTGGTCTCCGGATCGCTGACGCCCGCCAGCCCGCCAAGGAACGTCTCGCCCGCATCCACATGCACCAGTGGAATGTTGTAGTGCCCGCGGAACAGCTTCACCACTTCGTCCGCTTCGTTCGCGCGCATCAGTCCTGTATCGACGAACACACACGTCAGCTGGTCGCCGATAGCTTCATGGATCAGCACGGCCGCAACGGATGAATCAACGCCGCCCGACAGCCCGCATATCACCCGGCCCGTCCCGACCTGCGCCCGGATACGCGCGACCTGCTCGGCGCGCAGAGCGGCCATGCTCCAGTCGCCCTTCATGCCGGCGATGTTCTTCACGAAGTTGGACAGCAGTTTCGCGCCATCCGGCGTATGAACCACTTCGGGGTGGAACATGGTCGTGTAGTAGCGCCGCTTCTCGTCCACCGCGATCGCATAGGGCGCGTTCTCGGACGTGCCAATCACCTTGAAGCCTTCCGGCAATTGCGTGACGCGATCGCCATGGCTCATCCACACGGGATAGCGCTGGCCGACTTCCCAGAAGCCATCGAACAGCGGCGAGGCTTCCTTGATCTCCACATCCGCGCGGCCGAACTCCGCCGCATGGCCGCCCTCAACGATGCCGCCCAGTTGCA
>CALRWU020000218.1:0-6082 GCA_943371945.1 Azorhizobium sp. AG788 | reverse complement strand
GTCGCGAGAGCGGTCTTCCTACCGGGATTTGGGACGGGTGCAAGCTGAAACCCGGAACGCTTGCCAGCTTCTGGCAGGCATGGGGCCTCGGCAGCTCATTTCTGATGGGTCGCCCGTCTTTTGCCCTCGGGCATGCCCAGAACGCTTGGGAAGGCGCCTGAAAGCACATCACTTTTGCCAATTTTCAAAAACAATCCGGCTAGCCGGTATTGAGGAAAGTTAGCTCAGCATGCATCAAGGAGGTGTGGATTCATGACGTCCGCAAGGGGATCCGTCCCCAAGCGAACGGGCTTTGATCTCTACCCGGAAACTGGCCTCGCGGTGATCCCGCGAGGCCTTTGTTTGTCCGGATCCTGCGCAGGCCTACTTCTGCCAGCTCTTGATCAGCGTGTCGTAGTCGATGGTTTCGGGTTTCGGCTCTTCGTTGGCGAGCTTGGGCTTGGGCGCACCGGGGCGATCAAACCAGACCTGAGCGGCCTCTTCCGGGTTGAGTTTCGGTCCCTTATCGCCCTGCACGTTCAGCTCTTCGAGACGCGCCATCACGTCTTCCTGCGCCTTGCAAAGGGCGTCCATCGCCTGTTGCGGCGTCTTCGTGCCGGCGGCGGCGTCGCCGATATTCTGCCACCAGAGCTGCGACAGCTTCGGATAGTCAGGCACGTTGGTGCCCGTGGGCGACCACTGCACGCGCGCGGGCGAGCGATAGAATTCGACCAGGCCGCCGAGTTTCGGCGCACGCTCGGTGAACGACTTGTCCTGGATCGTGCTCTCGCGAATGAAGGTGAGGCCGGTGTGGCTCTTCTTCAGGTCGACTGTCTTGGAGGTGACGAACTGGGCATAGAGCCAGGCGGCCTTAGCGCGATCGGCCGGCGTGTTGGTCATCAGCGTCCACGAACCCGTGTCCTGATAGCCGAGCTTCTGGCCGGGCTCCCAGTAGGCGCCGTGCGGTGACGGCGCGACGCGCCATTTCGGCGTGCCGTCGGCATTCACGACAGGGAGACCTTCCTTCACCATGTCGGCCGTGAAGGTGGTGTACCAGAACATCTGCTGCGCGATGTCGCCCTGCGACGGCACCGGACCGGATTCCGAGAATGTCATGCCTTGCGCGGCCGGCGGGGCGTACTTCTTCAGCCAGTCGAGGTATTTGGTGATCGAGTAGACAGCTGCAGGTCCATTCGTGTCGCCGCCGCGCGCAACGCATGAGCCGACCGGCTGCGATTGCTCGTTGACGCGGATGCCCCATTCATCGACCGGCAGGCCGTTTGGCTCGCCCTTGTCGCCAGCGCCGGCCATCGAGAGCCAGGCGTCGGTGAAGCGCCAGCCGAGTGACGGGTCCTTCTTGCCGTAGTCCATGTGGCCATAGACTTTCTTCCCGTCGATCGTGCGGCCGGTGAAGAAGGCGGCGATGTCCTGATAGGCGGACCAGTTCACGGGAACGCCGAGGTCGTAGCCATACTTGGCCTTGAAGTCGGCCTTGTTCTTTGCGTCCGAGAACCAGTCATAGCGGAACCAGTAGAGGTTCGCGAATTGCTGGTCAGGCAGCTGGTAGAGCTTCTTGTCCGGCGCCGTCGTGAAGCTCGCGCCGATGAAGTCCGGCAGGTCTAGCGTCGGGCTGGTGACGTCCTTGCCCTCGCCTGCCATCCAGTCGGTGAGGTTGCGGACCTGCTGATAACGCCAGTGCGTGCCGATCAGATCCGAGTCGTTCACGTAGGCGTCGTAGATGTTCTCGCCGGACTGCATCTGGCGCTGCAGGCGATCGACGACGTCACCCTCGCCGATCAGTTCGTGGGTGATCTTGATGCCGGTGATGGCGCTGAAGGCCGGTGCGAGGACGCGGGATTCATAGTCGTGCGTCGCGATGTTCTCGGAGACGACGTTGATCTCCATGCCCTGGAACGGCGCGGCAGCATTGGCGAACCAGGTGAGTTCCGCCTCCTGCCCAGCGCGATCCAGCGTCGACAGGCCGTTGATCTCGGTATCGAGAAATTTCTTGATCTCTGCGCCGGCGGCCGGATTTGGCGTCTTTGCCGCCGCAGGCTCCTGTGGCCCGCCGCATGCCGCAAGCGCGAATGCCGATGCCATCAAAGTCGATGCGAAGGCGAGCGAAAGCCCGCGCGAGCGCGTCCTGAACATGAAGTCCTCCCTGTCCGGCATGTCTACGCCGCCGGATTCGTCATTACCGGATCAAGCAAATCGGAAAACGAGCGCCGCGTAAACAACTGACGCAGCCGTGGCGATCCAGAGCGTGAGATCCTTGGGGGCAAGCCCGATCCAGGCGAGGTGGATAAAGGCGGCGCCGAGCAGGCTGAGAAAAAAGCGATCGCCACGCTGGGTCGCAACACCAAGAACGCCAACGCGCGGCTCATTATTCGGCGCGACTTTAGCGAGAATGCCGAGGGTAACCAGCGACAGGGCAATAAAGCCGAAGAACAGCGCCGTCGGCAGCGTCCATCCCATCCAGGCGAAGGTCATGGCGCCTTGCTCCGCAGCAGTTTCGCGGCCGAGGCCTGCATGAAGATGCCTGCCCCCATCACGGCGACGCCTGCCGAGGCGCAAACGATCGCGCCGGTCCGCTGGCCGAGGAAGTAGAAGACGATGGCGAGCCCGCCGCCGAACACCATGCCGAACATGACCATGGCCAGCCCGGTCATGAACCGGGTCTGGCCCTTCTTCAGGCGATCAGCTTCAGCTTGGGAAGCAACGGCAGGCTCAACCGTCATCCGGTCAGAGCCTCGTGGCCCGGGCGTCGCGGATGGTGGTGAAACCCCACCAGAACACGCCGCCGCCGACGAGAAGCGCCAGCCAGGCGAGAGCGCCCAGCGGCCCGCCGAGAATGCCCAGCCAAACGGCTTTGAGGACTGTTGAGAGAATGATTCCAATACCGCCCAGAATGACAAGGACAGCGCCAAGCAGCGTCATCTGACGTCCTTGAGCTTCCTTGCGGGCGTTGATGGCTTCGGGGGGGGTGTATCCGTATCTGGCCATTTTTGTCTCCTGGCTCTGATTTTTATCGCGTTTCTACTCGTATCGACGTCCCACCCCTGGTGCCGTGCCGGGGTGGTGACGCAGTGAGAATAACAGATTTGCTGGGGAGTCACAGTGGGGTCAGCGGGGGGCCATCTCCGACGAGAAATAGTGGATTGCCCCCACCACGAAGCACCAGACGGCAACGAGGATGACGGCCCCGGCCGCGAGCATCAGCATGGGAGCGGCGATCAACATGACGCCAGACCCGAAGGATTCGTAGAGCCAGCTACCGGATGCGTAGACGATGCCTGTCAGACAACATAGCGCCAGCAGAAGGCCGCCTCCGGCGACTAGCCAGAGCCGCGCGAGACGAGCTTCTTCTTTCTGTTCCGCTGACTTCGCCATCATTCACGCACCCGCATCGAGATGAGCTTTGGCGACCTTCTTCGGTACAATGGTTGTCCACGCGTCTGTCACGAGGCTCTTGATCTCGTAGACATCCAGTGCGTCGACGTCGACATAGCTCCAGAGCATCGCGCCGGCGCGGTAGGGCTGGAACACGTCCGGCCTCGCTTCGAAGAGGAGTTCCTGCCGCAGCTTGGGCAATTTGAAGAGCCAGCGTGCGCTTAGGAATCCGTAGAGCACGAACGTCTTCTTGCCGACATTGAACCAGTTCCCGCCATGATCCTGCAGCTCCACCGCGCCCGGCAGGGCGAGCGCGATGCGGCGGATGTCAGCGAGCGTGGCCATCACACCCTCCCGAGCGCGAACCCCTTGGCGATGTAGTTGCGCACGAACCAGATCACGATAGCGCCGGGGATAAGGGTTAGTGTGCCTGCCGCAGCCAGCACGCCCCAGTCTGTGCCGGACGCTTGCGACAGCGCCTGCAGCCGCGTGGTGATCGGGATGACGGCTGAACGCGCCAGCGAGTCCGCGATCAGGTATTCGACCCACGAGAACATGAAGCAGAAGAACGCGGCCACGCCGATGCCTGACGCGATCAGCGGCATGAAGATGCGGATGAAGAAACTCGGGAAGGAGTGGCCGTCGATATAGGCTGTTTCATCGATCTCGCGCGGCACACCGCTCATGAACCCCTCGAGAATCCACACCGCCAGCGGCACGTTGAAGAGGCAGTGCGCCAGTGCCACGGCGATATGGGTGTCGAACAGGCCGAACGCCGAATAGAGCTGGAAGAATGGCAGGGTGAAAACCGCGGCCGGCGCCATGCGGTTGGTCAGCAGCCAGAAGAACAGATGCTTGTCGCCGAAGAACTTGTAGCGCGAGAACGCATAGGCCGCGGGAAGCGCCACCGCGACCGAGATGACCGTGTTCAGACCCACATAGATCAACGAGTTCGCGAAGACCGAGCGCCAGCGCTCGTCCGTGAACACCTTCACGTAATTGTTGAAATTGAAGGTCTCCGGCAGAAGCGTGAAGCGCGTGGTGATCTCCACGTTGGTCTTGAAGCTCATCGCGATGAGCCAGTAGATCGGCGTCAGCAGGAACAGGATGTAAAGCGCCGGAACAATCCAGGCGAAGCGGCCCTGTTTCATGTCGCGCCTCCCTGGCTCTGCGGCTCGCCATCATCGCGGGTCATGACGGTGTAGAAGATCCAGCTGAACAACAGGATGATCAGGAAGTATATCAGCGACATCGCCGCCTTCTGGCCGAGTTCCACGGTCTGCTTGAGCTCTGTGGAAAGGAAGACGGGGTCACCGCCCGCGATCACCGCGAAGGGCTCGGTGAAGATCATGAAGCTATCCATGAACCGCAGCAGCACTGCGATGGTCAGCACGCGCGCCATCTTGGGAAGCTGGATGAAGCGGAACACGGACCATTTCGACGCGCCGTCGATGCGCGCGGCCTGGTAGTAGGCATCAGGAATCGAGACAAGGCCTGCGTACGCGAGCAAGGCAACAAGACTTGTCCAGTGCCAGACGTCCATCAGGATCAGCGTGAACCACGCATCGATCGGATCGCCCTCATAATTGTAGCCGAGATCACGCAGCATCACGCCCATCAGGCCGATATCGACGCGGCCGAACATCTGCCAGATCATGCCGACAACATACCATGGCACCAGCAGCGGCAGCGCCATGAGCACGAGGCACACCGGCACGCCCCACCCCTTGCGCGGCATGTTCAGCGCGATCAGCACGCCAAGCGGAATCTCAATGGCGAGAATGAAGCCAGAGAAGACGAGGTTGCGCCACAGCGCGTTCCAGAACTTCTCCGAGTGTAGCACTTCGCGGAACCAGAGATCGCCCACCCAATGGAATTGCGCGTTGGTGGCGACGTACTGCACCGAATAGTTCACCACGGTCATCAGCGGGATGACGGCGGTGAACGCCACCAGCACCAGCATGGGCGCGACGAGGAACCAGGCTCTGTGATTGACCGGCTTCATTGTGCGCCTGCCTCCCCCAAACCTGCCCCAGTAACATCGACGCGCCAGCTGTCTGCGTAGAGATGAACACCAATCGGATCGAACGTGATGTGTGGCGAGGCCGGTATCTCCTCGCCTTCACGCAGCAACGCTGCGATTGCGTTTCCATCCATGTTGAGGTGCGCCACACGATAGCGCCCGGCATCCTCGACGCGCGAGACTTTCGCGGGAATTCCCTGCGCCCCCAGCCGCACGAATTCCGGCCGCACGCCGAACTCCAGCTTCGACCGCCCCTCGACACGCGGAGCAGACGCCAGCGGCACGACATGCGCTCCAATCTGCATGCTGGCGCCATTCAGGCTGGCCGGCACAATGTTCATCCCTGGCGAGCCGATGAAATAGCCCACAAACGTGTGGCTGGGCTTGTCGAACAGTTCTGCTGGCGTGCCGACCTGCACGATCATGCCGTCATACATCACGACGACTTTGGACGCGAACGTCAGCGCCTCCGTCTGGTCGTGAGTCACATAGATCATGGTCGTCGCTGTACGGCGGTGAACTTCGCGCAGGCTCGCGCGCAGCTGCCACTTCATGTGCGGATCGACCACGGTCAAAGGCTCGTCAAACAGGATGGCGCTGACGTCGGGCCGCACCAGCCCCCTGCCCAGAGAGATCTTCTGCTTTTCGTCCGCTGTAAGGCCCCGCGCACGCCGGCGCGCCAGCGCGCCG